>NZ_JBJMQP010000235.1:0-39643 GCF_045802625.1 Hyalangium sp.
CTAAGTAGGTCCGCAGAAGTTCTTGCACACCCACTTCAGCGTGAGCACCTATAGGGCGAAGGCTCAGGGCAAGGTGAGGGTATGGGGCGTAGGGAGTGGTCGCGCGCCGAGCGGGAGCGAGTTCGGCGCGCCATGCAGCGTACGAAGGATGCACGGTTGGCGCGCCGACTTCTGGCCATCTTGCAGGTGATAGAAGGGCAGAGTGTGTCGAGCGTGGCGCGGGTGATGGGGTTCAGCCGACGGGCGCTGCACTCGTGGCTGTCGGCCTACCAAGTGCGCAGGACGCCGGAAGCTCTGGCTGATCGGCCACGGCAGGGTCGCCCCCCCAGCCTGGGACGGCAGCAGCGGCGCCATCTGCGATGGCTGCTGTCGCGCTCTCCTCAGAAGGTGGGGGTGTGGGCGACAGAGTGGACTGTGCCGCTGCTCCAGCAGCAGTTGGTTGAGCACACCGGGCAGAGGGTCTCCGACGACACGCTGCGGCGCGTGTTGCATGGGTGGGGCTACGCGTGGAAACGACCACGCTACGTGCTGGCACCGGACCCGGAGCGAGAGAAAAAAACGCTCCATCCGCAGCAAACAGGCCTACTGGCGGCCCTTGGCGACGGTGCTCATCGAGGACGAGACGGACCTACTGCTGTTTCCACCTCTGCGCGCTGGCTGGGCCCGGCGCGGCCGTTCCAAGAAGGTGGACTTGTCGGGCCGCAACCAGAAGCGCGTGCTGTTCGGGGCGCTCCATCCGCTTACCGGCAGGCGACACCTCCTCCCGCGAGAGCACGCTCGAGCCAGAGACTTCTGCGCCTTCCTGCGCCTGCTGCGCAAGCACTACCGTCCCCACTACCGTCCTCTGATGCTCATCCTGGATGAGCACCCCAGCCACACGGCCGAGGTATCGCGGGCACTGGCTGACGAGCTGAACATCCTGCTGGTGTTCCTGCCCAAGCGCTCGCCCCATCTCAACCCGATGGACCACCTGTGGCGCTTCGCCAAGGCGGCCATCTGTGCCAACCGCCAGTATCGCGACCTGGACGAGCAGGTCGCGCGCGTGCTGCTCTACCTGTTCGCCATGCCGCCGCGCGAGGCGCTCCTCAAGGCAGGGATCCTCTCCAGTCACTTCTGGTTGCGGAACCTGCTACGACGACTGTGAAGAAACTTCTGCGGGCCTACTTAGGCCGGACGGGGGGCGGGCCACCGTCGGACGCGGGGCTCGCGGTACGCGCTTAGGTTCGCGGTGAGCGTCCAGGCCGGACGCGTCGGACGCGTCGACGTGGGCCTCGTGGCGAGCGCTGGGGCCTCGTGGTGTCCGTCCAGGCCGGGCACCGTCGGACGTGGGCCTCGTGGTGCGCGGGGGCCTCGTGGCGAGCGTCCAGGCCGGACATGTCGCACGCGAGCCGCGTGGTGAGCGCTCGACGCAACAGGGGCGCCGTGGTTTCCGATAACTCAGGGACTGAGTGATCCCGCGGCGTGTGAGGGCGGCTCGTGGAACTACTGAGCGTGTTTGCACATCGGGCGGCGCGTTGCGCGCTCCTCCTGATCTCTGTCCTGCTCTCGGGGACGGGCTGCTACATGAACGGGATGGGTTGCCAACCGGGCGACGACACCGAGACGTGTTGCCTCAAGGAACACCCCGGCGCTTGGGAGCGCTGCACGGGGACGGCTGGACCCAAGACCCAGCCCAAGAGTCAACCCAGCCCGAAGGATCAACCCAAGCCCGAAGGGGGGCCAGAGCCGTTCTTCCCGCCAAATCCAACCCCCGAAGAACGGGAGGAGTGGCGGAAGCGTTGCCTTGACTACTACGTGCGCTGTAGCGACTTCGTGCAGGGGGATGCGCAATGGCGCGTGTACGGTGAGCGCCAGTGTCAATCATGCTGGCGACTGTGCGAGCGTACAGGCCAGTGGCCAGCGGAAGCGAACGAGAAGCCCTGCCCAGGAGGTGACGGACAGTGACGCGAGCGCGCAAAGAGTGGTGGGCGAGCGTCGCCAAGAGGCGCGATGAGCACTTGATCAAGCTCCTAAAGGCGAACGTGCCTTGGCGTGAATTCGAAGAGGTGATCCGCGCGCAGGAGAAGGAGCTAATGCGGGAGGCACGAACGCCCGCGGAACGGCTGCATATCCAGCGGCTCTCGATGCCGGTGTTGATCACTGAGGCTTACGCGCGGCGCCTCAAGTGGGCCGAATTCGGCCCACTGTTGCGCCGCTGTCAACGGCTCGGCTTCGCGGACATTACCCACCGGATCGAGGTGGCATGCTGCTTCGTGCAAGCGCTGCCTAGTTTCCCTGAGAAAGCTCCGCAGGCGTTCGCCATGTTGGACGGGGTGGAGCAGACCCTAAAGCGCATCCGCAAGAGCCATTACCTACGCCGCGAAGGAATGCAGGGGATCGCCCATGCGCGAGCGGTAGCGGCATCAGCAGGCTTGAAGCCAGATTGGAAGCGATCTCCCGGAAACGCGGGCCAGCGATCTGCGTGACTGCGGCTCGTCTGGCGAGGCAACGCCTTGAGCTGACAAGGACATGAGGCGTCGCAATGGCGTGGGCGATCTCGCTCGCCGCGAGCGAAATTCCGCGCTTGCCGCGGATCGTCTCCACTTCTCGTGCATGCCCAGCCACATCGCCCGTCCCAGGGGCCACCGCATCCCCCGCTCGACGAGCAGGCCGCATGGGGTCTATAGACAGCAGCGCGAGGAGGGAGCGCTGGATGTCCGCGGAGCCGGTCATTTCCTGGGGCCTGATGGAGGCTTGTGCTCCCGAGACGCGTCGGCGGCTGGAGTCCGCCGCGCAACCCCTCCACATCTCCGCGGGGGAGCCGCTCCTCACCGCGGGGGAGGAGGCGGAGGGCATCACCCTGCTCACCGAAGGGGTGGTCCGCGTCTTCCACGCACTGGGAGACAACTGCCAGTTCACGGTGAAGCTGCTGCGCGCGCCCAACTCGGCGGGGCTCGTCGAGGTGGTGCGCGGCACGCGCTGGGTGGCCTCCATCGAGGCGCTCACTCCGCTGGAGGGGTTCCGCATCCCCGCGGCGGTCATCCGCGAGGCGCTCGAGACGGACTTTGCGTTCGCCGCGCGGGTGCTGGCGGACATCGCCGCCAAGTTCGAAGGCACCATCCGCGCCAGCCGGGTCATGGGCTTCGATGGCTGCGAGCGGCGGCTCATCCGCGTGCTGCTCGAGTACGCCGAGCACTTCGGCCGCCCCAGCGCCGAGGGGCTCGTCATCCGCTACGCGCTGTCCCGCCAGCGGCTCGCCCTGGAGATTGGCGCAGCGCGGCGCAGCGTCGATCGAGGCCTGGCGGCGCTGGCGGAGCAGGGGTTGCTCACGCTCTCGAGCAAGGGCTGGCAGGTGCTCCACGATCTGGATGCCCTGCGCGCCCACCTGCTTCCCTGAAGCCACTGCCCGGCCCCATCCGCGCCAAATGTCGCACGGCCGTGCGCATGGACGCACATGCGCGCCCGGGGCCTCGATAATTCGGCCAGTCACTCCTTCTTTCTTTCGACCACGGTTTTTACAGGGGAATTCAGTCATGGCATGGGGATCCAGAGCGGGTGAGGTGCAGCGCCGGACGGCGCTGTCGCTGCACACCCAGAACACCACCGCGGCCAGGCCCACGGTGCACACCCACAAGCTCGCGGTGGACAAAGGGCCCCAGAGCAGGCTGGCCGATCTCTTCGAGCGCGCCAAGCGCAGGAGCGGGCCGAGCCTCACCGGTGAGCAGCCGGCGGTCTCCTTCAAGGATGGCAACACGCAGGTCTCGAACACGAGCAACCACCCGGACGGCAGCTCAACGACGAGCACCGCCAGCACCGGCAACGGCAACGTCACCGTGAGCCAGACGCAGAAGGGCGCCGATGGCTCGGCGGCGACGGGCTCGGTGTCGGCGACGAGTGACAGCGCCACCGTGTCCGGCTCCGCCTCCGCGAACGGCGTGGGCGTGAACGGCTCGGTGACGGCGAACGCGAACGGCGTCACCGTGAACGCGGGCGGCTCGGCCGAAGTCAAAGGCCTGAAGATCAAGTTCGGCACGCAGATCAGCAGCACGTCCAACGTCGAGAGCAAGGATGGCTTCACGACGCTCACCGCGACAGGGAGCATGTCGGTCAACCTCGGCGGCGAGGTGGACCTGGGCACCGTGGGCTTCGGGGGCGACATCACCGAGGGCGTGAAGACGAAGTACCAGGTGCGGATGTCGGACGAGGACTACGCCAAGGTCCAGGCGGGCCAGGCGCAGATGCCGGATCCGTACAACGCGGACTCGATGCCGGTGGGCAGCTCGGTGCTGATGAACAGCACCGACTTCCAGAGCACGGGCTTCGAGGCGAGCTACCGCCAGCTCAAGCTCGAGACGAATACCACCGAGGAGCAGGGCGTCTCCGTCGCGGTGGAGAAGACAGGCCCGACGACGGTGCGCGTGACGGCGGGCCCCACCGAGGCAATGGAGAACAGCTTCAAGCTCGGCCTGAGCCTGGGCCCGGCGAGCGCCAGCATCGGCAACACGACGCGGCTGGATCAGTTCACGCTGAAGACGGCGGAGTTCGACATCTCCACCCCCGAGGGCCGCGCCGGCTACAACACCTTCCTCGCCACGGGACAGCTGCCCCAGCAGAACGGCACGGGCGTCTCGAACGTCGCGACGGTGGAGAAGCTCAAGTACGACTCGACGACCAGCGCCGGCATCGCGCTGGGGCCCTTGAGCGGCTCGGTCGACCTGGCCAACAGCAACCTGAGCATCATGAAGACGACGTACCCGGATGGCTCGGTGGACCAGGTGACGGACGCGAAGCTCAGCGCGGGCACGCCCGTCCACCTCGAGCAGCACTTCAACCCGGACGGCACCGAGGACCTCTCCAAGCAGAAGATCTCGATGTTCATGGTGGGCGCGGACGGAGGGGCCGAGGAGGAGTTCGCCGCCGCCTACGGGGTGGACCAGCACAAGTTCGACAAGGACAACGACATCTACCTGTCGTTCACTCCGGACCAGGCGATGCAGCTGGCCCAGCGGGCCCGGGACTACATGGCGCAGTGGGAGCACGACCATAAGATGAAGTGGAGCCAGTCCTCGCACCTCCAGGACGACAAGCTGATCGAGGCGCTGGCCAACGCGCGGAATCCCACGGACGTGGCGCGCGCGCTCATCGGCGCCTACGGCGGCCCGGGCTGGATGGGCCAGGCGTTCGAGCACATGGCCATTGTCGGTCGCGAGATCGTGCCCCTGCCGGGGACCATCGAGGCGCGGAACCGGAACGGCTGATCCCCCAAAATCGAACTGAAAAGAGACTCGTCATGCAAATTACCGCGACCCATCGTCAAGCCACACTCCCCCCGAATGCCTCGGGGGGCATGCTGCACAGAGGAAGCAAGGGGCCCGAGGTCCTGGCGCTCCAGAAGGCGCTCGCCGCCGCGGGCTTCAATCCCCACGGCCTGGATGGCTCATTCGGCCCGAAGACCGAGGTGGCCCTGCGCGCGTTTCAACGCGCGGCGGGCATCGTCGTCGACGGGAAGGCAGGGCCACAGACCTGGAGGGCCCTGAAGAGCTCTCCGCCTGGCGCTCCGGCGCCGGGGCCGACGGGCGCTCCCCTGCGCAAGGGAGACATGGGCGCCGATGTCCGCAAGCTCCAGACCCTGCTCGAGCAGCAGGGCATTCGCACGGGCGGCGTCGACGGCAACTTCGGCCCGATGACGCAACGGGCGGTGATGGAGTTCCAGCGCGCCAAGGGGCTCAACGCCAGCGGCGTGGTGGGGCCGGAGACGTGGGCGGCGCTGGCCAGGCCTTCCTCCCCGTCGGGCCCCGTCACGGGTCCTGTCACAGGCCCCGTCACAGGCCCTGTGACAGGCCCCGTCACAGGCCCCGAGGCGCCCGCCTCGGAGCGTATCCAGTCGATGCTCGGCTGGGCGAAGTCGATGATCGGGACGCCGTACGCGGCGGTCAACCCGTTCCGCTTCGGTGATGTCCCCTGGGACGGCAAGGCCCACAAGAGCGTCAACGGCTCGAGTACGGTCTGGCAGTACCCCAAGGGCACGAGAGTCTTCGACTGCTCGGGGTTCGTGGTGGCGGCCTACCGGCAGTTGGGCGTGGACCTGGCGGCCCGAGGGCTCGCCTCCACCTCGGCGTTCGATGCGGACACGAAGTTCCTGAAGCCGCTGTCGCGTGAGCAGCTGGCTCCCGGAGACCTGATCATGTACCAGCCCCACAACGGCATCGGTCACGTGGTCATCTACATGGGCAATGGCCAATGCATCGAGGCCGCGGGGAGCAAGGGCGTCACTATGAGCACGGTGAACTGGGACCGGGTCAAGTCGTTCCGGCGAGTCCCTCTGCCGGAGTGAGGACGGGGAGCCCCTGAACAGACGGGGGCTCCTCAGCGCACCCGGCGCGCCAGGGGCAGGTAGATGAAGTCAGGCAGCGCCATGACCAGCCGAGTCAGCGCGGCCGTCTGCCACGGGAAGGTGTACACGGACACGCCGCGCGTGATGGCGCGGGCCATGCGCTCCACCCCGGCCTCTGTCTCCATCAGGAAGGGCATGGGGTGGCGGTTGGGCGCTGTCATCTCGCTCTTCACGAAGCCGGGGTGGATGCAGGTGACGCGCACGCCGGTGCCCTGCAGATCCACCCGCAGGCTCTCCATGAAGATGTAGAGGAACGCCTTGGAGCCCGAGTAGGCGGCGTTCTTCGGCAGACCCTTGAAGGCCGCGAGGCTGGAGACGCCCACCAGGTGGCCGCGCTTGCGCTCCACCATCTTCGGCAGCACCGCGGTCAGCGTGGCCGCCGCGCCGGTGACGTTGACCTCGAGCACCTTCTTCGCGCGCTCCCAGTCGAAGCGCCTGCCGTTGGTGTCCAGGCCCACGCCGGCATTGGCCACCACCAGGTCCAGCCCGCCACAGTCCGCGTCGATCCGCTGGATGCGCGCGATGGTCTCGTCCGTGCGGGAGACATCCATCTCCACGGGCTCCACGGTGCCTCCTGCCGCGTGGGCCTCCTCGGCGAGGCTCTGGAGCTGATCCCTGCGCCGGGCCGCGGCGAACACGCGTGTGCCCCGTTTGGCGAACCGCAGGGCCAGCCCGCGCCCCAGGCCGCTCGATGCTCCGGTCACCAGCGCCGTCCCGTATTTCTGCTCCGCCATGGGTCCCTCCTGCGTGAGGACCGGACGCTGAGCCAGAGGGCGTCCCCCGTCAAGGCGCGGGCGAGGCCAGCGGGAGATCCACCTCGAAGGTGGCGCCGCGCCCCGGCTCGCTGGAGGCCCGGATGGTGCCGCCGAGCGCCTCCACCAGGTGGCGCGTCAGGTACAGCCCCAGCCCCAGCCCGCCGAAGTGCTCCGCGGACACGGCGCGCTCGAAGCGATCGAAGATCCGCGGCAGGTGCTCCGGGGAGATGCCCATGCCCTCGTCCCGGACGATGAGGCGGGCGCCCGAGCTCACTCGCTCGACCAGGATGTGCACGGGGTGGCCCGTGCTGTACTTGAGCGCGTTGCTGAGCAGGCTGCTCACCACCTGCTCCAGCCGGATGCGATCCCAGTGCCCCACCACGGGCTCCACGGCGCGCACCTCCAGCGGAGTGCTCGTGCGCAGGGACTGGCCCACGAACCGGCTGGCCACCTCTCGCGCCAGCGCCGAGAGATCCACGTACTCCAGGTCCAACACCAGCTGGCCCGCCTCCAGGCGCGACACGTCCAGCAGGCTCTCGGCGAGCGTGGACAGCCGCTTGCACTGGCGCTGGAGCACGGTGACGTGCTCCTTCAGCCGCGCGGCGTCCACGGAGGGGCCGTTGCGCTCCAGCTCGCGGCGGAGGCTCTGGAGCCTCAGGTTCAGCGGAGTGAGCGGCGTCTTCAGCTCGTGCGAGGCGACGGCCAGGAACTCGTCGCGCAGCCGCACCGCCTCGCGCGAGGCGCGGTAGAGCAGCGCGTTGTCCACCGCCAGGGCCGCGCGTGACGCCAGCTCCATGGCCAGCCGCAGGTCCGCCTTGCGGTAGTGCCGGTGGGAGCCGGCATAGGCGAAGGTGATGGCTCCCAACGTCCGCCCGCGGGCCTGCAGCGGCGCGACGACGTAGGACTCGAGCTCCAGCGAGCACAGCGCGCGCAGGTGCTCCGGGTCTCTCGCCGCCAGGTTCAGCTTCGTCGTGGGCACCACTCCGCGCAGCTCCGGCTGGCCGTTGCGGATGACTCGCCCGGGGCCGTAGGGGTCATCCAGGCGGGAGGGCCACCGGTGCTCCAGCTCCCAGGCCGCCGCGGCCCTCCCCGGCGTCCGGTGCGCCACCGCCAGCCGGCGGATTGTCCCATCCTCCTCGAGCATGTCCACCATGCAGAGGTCCGCCACCACGGGCACCGCCAGCCGGGCCACCCGGTCGAGCGTCGCGCGGAAGTCGAGCGAGGCCGCCAACGCCTCACTGGCTCGGGCGATGAACCGCGCCTTGCGCTCGGCCCGCTGCGCCCGGCGCAGCAGCCGCAGGTTCTCCATGGCGGCGACGACCCGGCGCGCGAACTCCTCGGCCACCTGGAGGTCCCGGCTGCCATAGGGAGCCTCCGGGGCGCACCGGCCCAGCAGGAGCATGCCCAGCACCCGCTGCCGCCCCCTCAGCGGCACCATCAGCACCGAGCGGGGCTTGAACTCCTCCAGGCTCGCGAGCGGCTCGGGCAAGGTGGCCACCTGCCGGCGGAGCTCCACCGGGTAGTCCACGAAGAGCCGGGACACGCCCGTGTGAATGACATCGAGCAGGGGGCTGCACGCCGTGTCCGAGCGGGCGTGGGTGGCCAGAGAGCGGAGGCGGCCTTCGAGGCTGGGATCCTGGTGGACCGCCGTCCAGCGGCGCGGCCTCCCATCCCGAGTGAGGAGATCCACCAGGCAGAAGCTGGCCATCCCGTACGCGGTGGTCAGACGCACCGCGTCCCGGAGCAGGCGCCGCATGCTCCTCCGCTTCTGGGAGAGCAGGCGGCCAGCCGCGGAGAGGAACTGGAGGGAATATTCGGCGCCACCGCGGTGGGCCGGGCGCTCCTCTTCTTCCGATCCGCGCGTCACGAGGGGCTCCAGAAGTTCATGGGATGCACTCCTGTCGAGCCCCTCTTGAGCACCATTCTCGGCAATGCTGGCAGTGTTGGAGTCCATGGCTTCAAGCGGTCAAGAGAGGCCTACCCCTCTTAGGTAAGTCCGCTGGTACGAAAGTGCCGCATGGCGCGGGCGCTCGCAGCGCTCCCAGACAGCCTGGGTGGGCCTATTCCCCAGAGCAAGCTGCCTGCCTCGCTCGCTCTGCCGTCGAGCGCCTGGTGGAAGTCCCCTGCTAGCCGTGGACTGGGAGCATCCGCACCCTGGAGGCAGGGGAGGAGAGGGCCATGGAGTATCTGAACTGCCTGCTCGTCATCGACGACGACCATGACATCCTGATGTCGCTCCAAGATGCCCTCGAGCTGGAGGGGTATCACGTCGCCACCGCGAGCACCGGCCGCGAGGCCCTGGAGTCCCTGAAGAGGGGCCTGCGTCCGGACCTCATCCTGCTGGACCTGATGATGCCCGATATCAGCGGGTGGGCTTTTCGCGCGTGGCAGCGCAACCACCCGGAGTTCTCCTCCATCCCCGTGGTCATCGTCTCCGGGCAGGGCCTCAGTGGCGCCGAGATCGCCCGGCTCGGGGTGGAGGGGTATCTGCCCAAGCCGCTGGACCTGGACCACCTGCTGGACACCGTGGCGCGCTTCGTCCCGCCGCCTCACCAGCCGGGCGTCGCGTCCTGGTAGCGCGCGGCCTGGGCCTCAGAGCCGGGACCAGTAGGGCTTGAGCGCCTCGCGGCTGCGCCCCAGCGCGTGCATCGCGTCCGAGGTCGTGTCACCGCTGGGGAAGGAGTCGCTCCGGCCCGCGAGCACCTCCACGCACGCGTGCACGGACTGCGAGAGCCCCTCCAGCGAGTAGCCCCCCTCCAGCAAGAGCACCAGCTTGCCTCCGCACACGCTCTCGGCCAGCGACTTCAGGGCGGAGCACATCGCCGCGAAGCCTCGCTCGGTGATCATCATCCCCCCGATGGGATCGCTCTGGTGCGGATCGAAGCCCGCGGACACGAGGACGAGCTGCGGCCGGAACTGCTCGGCGATGGGCAGGAACAGGCCCTGGAAGATGGCCGAGTAGTCCGCGTCCGTGGCGCCACCGGGGATGCCGCAGTTGACGGTGAAGCCTACGCCCTCGCCCGCGCCCACCTCGTGCGTCGCCCCGGTGCCCGGGTAGTACGGGTACTGGTGCACGGACTGGTAGAGCACGTCCCGCCGCTCCCAGAAGGCCGCCTGCGTGCCGTTGCCGTGGTGCACGTCCCAGTCGAGCACCAGCACGCGCTCGGCCCCGTGCCGGCGCGCCGCCTCCGCCGCGATCGCCACGTTGTTGAAGAGGCAGAAGCCCATGGCCTTGCCCGGCTCGGCGTGGTGCCCGGGAGGACGCACCAGCGCGAACGCATTGCGCGCCCGGCCTGCCATCACCTCGTCCACCGCCTGCACCGCCGCCCCCGCCGCCAGCACCGCCGCGTCATAGGTGTCCGGGGACGCGTGGGTGTCCGGATCAATCTCGGCGTACTCGCCGGAGAGGCCTCCCAGGTACTTGCACAGCTCCGGCGTGTGCACGGTGGCCAGCTCCGCCTCCGTCGCCGAGCGGGGCTGGGCCACCTGCGTCCCCCCAATCGGGGCGCGCGAGAGCACCGAGAGGATGCTCCGCAGCCGCGCCGGGCTCTCCGGGTGCCGAGGGCCCGGGTCATGCTTCAGGAACAGCGGATCGGTCAGCAGCAGGGTGGGAGGCGTCATACAGCGGGCTCCAGGGGCGGACAGTTCGGGGCCTACTCTCCCCGTGGACCAGAATCCACGCTGATCCCGGATTCTTCCGGTCCCGAGTCAAGAAACAACCTTCCCGTTCCTTGCCCTTTGTTGCATTCCCTCCTTTGATACCGGGGCCTTGGCTCGTCGCTTCCAGAAATTCGGTCTTCGCGGTGTCCTCTTCGGGTTCTTCACCGCGGCTCAGGCCATTCTCTTCCTGGCTCTGTCCTTCGTGGTGCCGGACTGGGTGCGGGAGTTCCTGGACACCCGGCTCGCCGTGCATGGGCACGCCAAGGCCCAGGAGATTGCCCGCGCCATCGGCAGCGAAGGCTTGACCGTTCAGCCGGGGGATTCGCTGAGAGCCCTGCTCGAGCCCATGCGCCGGGACGACGACTTCCGGTTCGCCGCCATCGTCACCAAGGAGGGCCAGCGCGCCGTCGCTGCCGGTGGCCTGCCGGGGGACTTCGATCTCATGGTGTCCCGCCTGATCAGGGAAGGGATGCCCGCGGAGTTCGATCTGGACAGCGGCGATCGGCTCGTCTCCGAGCCCATCGAGGGCGACAGGGGCTGGGTGCTGGTGGGGGTGAACTTCTCGGCCATCACCAAGGCGGTGAACGCGCTGCGTCTCAAGGTCTTGGGCGTGTTCGGCGTGGGCATGCTGCTGTTCCTGCCCATCTTCATCTTCGTCACCCGGGCGCGAATCCTCCAGCCGCTGGACGCGATGATGTCCATGGCGCGCAGGCTCGCGGAGTCGGATCTCACCGGCCGGGTGGAGGTGGGCACCGAGGACGAGCTGGGCAAGCTGGCCGAGGCCCTCAACCGCATCGCCCAGAGCTGGCGCGAGACACTGGGGCGCGTGCGCGGCGTGTCCGAGAGCCTGGCGGGCGTCATCGAGCAGATCTCCCGCACCGGCACCACCGTGTCCTCGGGCGCGGGCACCGTGCAGGCGCGCGTGGAGGAGACCTCGTCCTCCATGGAGGAGATGCTCGCCAGCCTGCGAGGCATCGCCGACAACGTGGAGGTGCTCTACCAGAGCGCCGAGCAGAGCAGCTCCTCCATCGTGGAGATGGCCGCCACCAACGACGAGGTGGCCGAGAACGTCCAGTCCATGGCCGCCAGCGTGGAGGAGACCACCAGCGCCATCGAGGAGATGTCCTTCTCCATCCGCGAGGTGGCCACCAACATCTCCGCCCTGTCCTCCTCCACGGAGGAGACGTTCACCTCCATCAAGCGGATGGACGCCTCCATCGGCCAGGTGGAGACCAACGCCAACGAGACGGCCCGCCTGTCCGAGCAGGTGTCCGAGGACGCCCAGTCCGGCGTGGAGTCGCTGCAGAAGACGCTCACCGGCATCGACCGCATCAAGGAGACGAGCCGCACCGCCGCGGGGGTGATCGAGAGCCTGGGCAAGCGCATCTCGGACATCGGCAACATCCTCAACGTCATCGACGACGTGGCCGAGCAGACGAACCTCTTGGCGCTCAACGCCGCCATCATCGCCGCGCAGGCGGGCGAGCACGGCAAGGGCTTCGCGGTGGTGGCCGAGGAGATCAAGGATCTGGCCGAGCGCACGGGCGTCTCCACCAAGGAGATCGCCGACCTCATCCGCAGCATCCAGGACGAGAGCCGCAACGCGGTGGCGGTGATGAACCAGGGCGTGAAGAACGTGGAGGAGGGCGTGCAGCTGGGCCGCGAGGCCGAAGGCGCGCTGTGGAAGATCAACGACAGCTCCCAGAAGGCCACGCAGATGGTGAAGGCCATCGCCCGCGCCACGGTGGAGCAGGCCCGCGGCAGCCGGCAGGTGACGACGGCCATCCAGCGCATCTCCGAGACGGTGTCGATGATCTCCAAGGCCTCCAACGAGCAGGCCAAGGGCAGCGATCAGATCATCAAGAGCGCCGAGCGGATGAAGGCCATCACCGCGCACGTGCAGCGCAGCAGCCAGGAGCAGTCCCAGGGCAGCAAGCAGATCACCCGCAACATCGAGAGCATCAACGAGATGGTCACCCACCTCAACCGCGCCCAGAAGGAGCAGACCAACGGGAGCGAGCAGGTGCTCAAGGCGGTGGAGACCATCAAGAGCGTGTCCGAGCACCAGACGCGCTCGGTCAAGCAGCTGGAGGAGGCCATCGACCACCTGCAGAAGCAGGCGGAAGTGCTGCGTGGCGAGGTGCGTCGCTTCCGGGTGTAAGGCCCCCCGGGTGCACGGAGGGTGCGAGGGGTGGTATCAATCCACCCTCATGCCGTCCACATCCGTCTCCGAGCGCGCCGTCATCTTCCTCATTGGTGCGGTCCAGTTCGTCAACATCCTCGACTTCGTGATGGTGATGCCGCTGGCGCCCTATTACTCGGGGGCGCTGGGGATCAACTCCGCGCAGAACGGCATCATCGCCGGCAGCTACACCTTCGCCGCGTGCATCGCCGGGCTGGTGGGCGGGTACTTCCTGGATCGGTTCGATCGGCGCAAGGCGCTGGCCGTCTCCATGCTGGGGCTGGTGATGGCCACGGCGGCGGGCGGCTTCGCCCAGGGGCTGCCCTCGCTGATTCTGGCCCGGGTGTGCGCGGGCATCTTCGGCGGCCCGGCCACCTCGGTGGCGATGGCCATCATCGCGGACCTCATCCCCCCGGAGCGCCGCGGCAAGGCCATGGGCGCGGTGATGGGGGCCTTCTCGGTGGCGCAGGTGATGGGGCTGCCCCTCTCCTTGAAGGCGGCCGACCTGGGCGGCTGGCGCACTCCCTTCCTCGGCGTGGCGGGCATGGGGGTGCTGGTGGTGCTCGGGGCCATCTTCTTCCTGCCCCCGGTGCGTGGCCACCTGGACAAGGGGCCTCGGCCCGTCCACCCCGTAGGCACCCTGGAGCTGCTGGGCCGCAAGGACGTGCAGCTGTCCTACCTCATGTCGTCGCTGGTGATGATGAGCGGCTTCGTCCTCATCCCCAACATCCCCGCCTACGTCGTCCACAACCTGAACTACCCGCGCGAGCAGCTCTGGAACCTGTACCTCGCGGGCGGCATCGTCAGCCTCGTGACGCTGCGCGTAGCGGGCTCGCGGGTGGACAAGCTGGGCGCCTTCAAGGTGGGCACCGCCGGAGCCCTCCTGGGCATCGTCCTCACCTATATCGGCTTCGTCCACTACCCCGACTGGTTCCCCATCCACGGCCTCTTCGTCGGCTTCATGATGGCCATGGGCATGCGCAACGTCTCCTACAACACCCTCACCTCGAAGGTGCCGGAGAACGCCGTGCGCGCGCGCTTCATGTCGCTGCAGTCGTCCATCTCCCACCTGTCCTCGGCCGTGGCCTCCGCCGTGCTGGCGCCCATGCTCCTGAAGAACCTCTCGGATGGGAGCCTGGTGGGCATGGACGTGGTGGCCCAGGTCTCCATCGCCCTGGCCGTGACCGTGCCCCCCATGCTCTTCATCGTGGAGCGCCGCATCCAGGCCCGGGCGGCGCTGGCCACACCGGCCCTGGCGGGGGCCCCCGCCCTGGCTTCCCAGGCCTCTTCCGAGCACTAGCCCGCCTCACCGGGCAGCTTCCGGCCAGCCGGGGGCTGTGCTGAATGGACGCTGACTGTCGCCTCTGAGTTGCACCTGGCGTCCCATGGCGCGATAACCCCGGCCAGTCTTCCGCGGAGCCGTCCTACATGTTCAACATCGGCGCAGGCGAGATGGTGTTCATCCTGATAGCCGCGCTGCTCGTCCTCGGGCCGCAGCGGCTGCCAGAGCTGGCTCGCGGCATCGGCAAGTTCCTGCGCGAGTTCCGCAGGCAGACGGACGAGGTGCGCAGCGTGGTGGTGCGCGAGTTCTACGCCATGGACCAGGAGGTCCAGCGCGAGCCCCCGAGGATCGCACCGCCCCACATGGCGAACGCGGCGCCAGCGGTGCCACCGGCCGAGCCGGCCGCGCTGCCCGCCCCCTCCGTCTCTCCCGCGCCCGAGGCCGGGCCCCCGGGGCTTCCCTCGCCGCTGGCGTCCACGCTGAGCGAGGCCGCCCAGGCCGGAGCTCCGGTGGCCGCCACCACGGCCAGCGCGACGGAGGCCGCTCCCGAGCAGGAGGAGCCCCTGCCGCGCTTTGATTCCATCCCGGGCACGGTGGCCCGCAACGCACCGAAGCAGAGCTAGCCTTGGCACCTTCCCAGCCGGAATCTGAACTGCGCATGTCGCTGGTGGAGCACCTCACGGAGCTCCGCTCGCGCCTCGTCAAGTGCTCCCTCGCGGTGCTCGTCCTGGGAGCCATCTCGCTGATCTTCGCCCGCCCCATCTTCTGGCTGCTGATGAAGCCGGTGCTGGCGGCGCTGCCCCCCGGGGGACGCTCGCTCGTCTACACCTCGGGCATCGAGGAGATCAACGTCCTGATGAAGGTGGGCGTGTACTGCGGCATCTTCCTCACCACGCCCGTCATCCTCTGGCAGATCTGGGGCTTCATCTCGCCGGGGCTGTACCCGGACGAGCGCCGCTACGCCTCGCCCTTCGTGGTGTTCGGCTCGGTGGCGTTCATCGCCGGCGCGCTGTTCTGCTACTTCGCCATCCTGCCCTCCATGTTCCAGTTCCTCCTGAACGAGGAGGACAGCACGGCGCTGGAGAGCCGGCTGGACACCGCGAGGATGCGCACCGAGGACGTGCTGCGCTTCTTGCGGGTGGGAGACGCGGAGCGGGCGGGGCAGCTCGCGAAGGAGGCGAGCGCGGGCCTGCTGGCCTCGGGCGACGGGAAGATGGACGAGCCCGAGATGGTGCCCTCCGAGGTGGTGGAGCTGAGCGCGCGGCTGGAGGGGCTCGGGAAGCTGCTGGACGCGGCCTCCGAGGGCTTCGGCGTGCCGGCGCGGCTGGTGCTGCGGCAGGCGGTGGAGAAGCGGGTGGCGGCGGTGGAGGCGTTCGACCGCAAGGACTACAAGGCCGCGGCCTCGGCGATGGACGAGGCGGCCAGCCTGCTGGCGGGCGTGGCGCCCACGCGCACCGAAGAGCTGGCGGGGATGTGGAAGCTGGAGAAGGAGCTGGCCGCGGGGCACGCTCGCCACGAGGCGCTCAACTGGACCCGGCCCATGCTCACCATGGATGAGCAGCTCTCGCTGGTGCTGGTGCTGATCCTCGCCTTCGGCGTCATCTTCGAGCTGCCGCTGGTGATGGCGCTGCTGGGGATTGTCGGCGTGGTGCAGAGCCGGTGGCTGTTCAAGTACCAGCGCCACGCCTTCGTGGTGTGCCTCATCCTCGCGGCGATCATCACCCCCACCGGGGACGTGGTGAACCTGTCGCTGATGGCCGGTCCGATGTTGATGTGCTACGAGCTGGGCGTGCTGGCGGTGTGGATGATCGAGCGGCGGCGGGCGCGCAACGCGGCCACCACGAGCATCACCCCCGCCGCATGAAGTACTCCACGCCCATACGCCGGCGGCTGGTGACCAACCTCCGCTACCTGATCGCGCTCACCAAGCGCTTCCGCACGACGCTGGCGCTGACGGCGGCGCTGTTCCTGGTGACGCCTCCAGTGTACCAGTGGCGCTGCGTGCTGCCGGGCGGCGAGCGGGTGACGGCGGGCCGGGCGCTGGAGCACGTGTACTTCCTGCTGTTCGGTCAGCCGTCGCTGGACTGCGGCAATGACTGGGTGGCCATCCTGTTCAACATCCTCATCCCGCCGGTGGGCATCGCGCTGGTGGTGGATGGTGTGGTGCGCTTCGCATACCTGTTCTTCGCCAAGCACAAGAGCGACAAGGAGTGGATCGAGGTGATTGCCGAGACCATGAAGGGGCACATCATCGTGTGCGGGGCGGGCCGGGTGGGCTACCGGGTGGTGGATCAGCTGCGCGCGATGGGCAAGGACGTGGTGGCGGTGGAGAAGCGCGAGGACGGGGCCTTCGTGGGCGTGCTGCGCGACGAGCAGGTCCCGCTGCTCATCGACGACATCCGCAGCCCGCAGTGCCTGCCGCGCATGAACGTGAAGGCGGCCTCGGCCATCGTCTGCGCGACGGACGATGACCTGGCCAACCTGAACATCGCCCTGGACGCGCGGCGGCTCAACTCGAGCATCCGCGTGGTCATCCGCCTGTTCGATGACGATCTGGTGGCCAAGGTGCGGGACACGTTCAAGGCGGAGGCGCTGTCCAGCTCCTCGCTGGCGGCGCCGGCCATGGCGCTGGCGGCGCTGGATCCGCGCATCGTCCACTCGTTCCGGATTGGCGGGCACCTGATGGTGGTCTCGGTGTTCGAGGCGCGCACGGGGCTGCCGGGCATCACCATCTCGGAGATTCGAGATCGCTTCGGGGCGCTGGCGCTGTCGCTGCGCCGGGGTGAGGACGACAAGCTCCACCCGAACGGGGAGCAGCTCGTCCAGGCCGGAGACGTGCTGACGCTCCAGGCCGCGTACGAGGCCTATCGCCGGCTGCGCGCCTTCACGGGCGAGACGCAGCCTCCCATCTGGTCCGACAACGAGTCGTCCCTGCCCGTCATCCATCGTCCGACCGGGACGGGCTGACCCTCTTCTGCTTTCCGAAGAGACGATCGAGTAGCGAAATATAAGCCCAGACTACCAAGTGGACGGATTGCGCGCGAGGATTCGCCCGTCTGGTGTTACAGCGTACACCTCCCACCAGTGAGGATTCGCGACAAAGCCTGGGGCCACACCTCCGCATCTGTCCACGTGTTGTTCAATGCTGACGAAGTACAATCCATCTGCCTCGCTGATGTTCACCTTCATCGCTTGGGCCGAGTAGTCACACGCGCCAGGATGAAATTTGGCGTAATGTGTCAGCACCTGCTGCAGCGCGGCATGGGCAGCGAGCACGACAGGGCCATCCACGGAGACGATGGGACGCGCTTCGTCGGGCCAGTGAAAGGCCCCGGCGTCGCCAGGCTGGGAGAAGGCAGTTCCTGCATCTGATTTCAGAGAGGCAGGCTGCGGAGCGATAATCCCAGCATCAGGAGCGAGTGGATTGGATTGGGGAGGGGCGGTTCCACCATCTGCTAGTAGCGATACGAGTAGCATTATCTGATGTGGTTTCGGCATGCAGTTGCTCCCAAGAAAGCAGGAATCTAATACCAGTCGACGAGTTCAGGAGAGCATCGTGGAGGGAGCGGTTGTTTGTGGTACATGCTGGGAGGTTGGGGCTTACAAGTCGCCTGATGCTTCCAGAGTTTCTGATCTTCGCTCCACTTGAAGACTTCTCCTACGGCGTTCCATTTATAGAAGCGGGGTTCGTCAGCATGTCCTGTGGCGAGCCATGCCCACGCTGGAATCAACTCCCCGTGTGCATCACGGGCCCATTTGCCGCTGGGGGTTGTTGCATAGGACACGAACACCCAGTTGCCTTCAGGTGTCTTGGCTGTGGGAAAGACTTTGAGGTCCTCACTGCTTGCGAAGAGTCCGCAAGGGTGATTATGAGCATAACCGAAGACAAACAAATCCCGGCCGAACTCCGCGTCTTCAATCCCGCCGAATGGTGGTTGGCACGAATTGTCTTCATCCACCGGCTTACGGATCGGCCACGTCACGCGCCAATCCTTTAGTGTCTTGTAGGCAGCCACGCAGTATTCGGTTGCATCTGCACGCGGGTGACCGAAGGCGTCGCAGGCGTCTGCTGCGCCTGGCAGGGTCATCAAGGCTTTGAGAGTTGCCAGGATTAGAACGTCCGGAGCGGTTTCCTGGTTGGAGACAACAACGGGTACTTTGGGCCACGGCCCTGGGCCCACTGTCAGGTAGTCCTTGCCCTCCAGTTTGGGCAGTTCAGTCTGCACGTAGTAAAGCCGCTCGCTCGCGCACGCCAGGGTGAGGGTGAGGGTGAGGATGGGAGAGAAGAGGTACCGCAGGCGGTGCTTCATCACGTCGCTCCACGTTGCTTCCGGCCTGTCTGTGCACGAGAGCTGGTGCCCTCATCCGCACCCACTGGATGGACTCCAAGTCTCTGGGAGTGAAGCGGGCACAGTCAAGCCACGCCCGTCGAAGCCTTCGACATGAAATTCCATGGGGCTTGGCGTAAGAAGTCCGGCCGCTCAGGAGACTCCACCATGCCTCGTCTCGCTTCCATCCTGCTGCTCGCGCTCGTCGCGGGCTGTGCCTCCGTCCAGCGCCCGGCGGGCGCGCAGGTGACGCTGACCTCCGCGGGGGATCCGCGCGTGGGCACGTACGTGTCCTCGCCGTGGGGGTTCAGCACCTCGTCGTACTGGATTGAGGGGCCCGAGGGGCTGATCCTCATCGACACGCAGTTCCTGCCCTCCGAGGCCGAGGAGTTCGTGAGCTGGGCCGAGCAGGTGACGGGAAAGAAGGCGCTGCTGGCCATCGTCCTGCACCCCAACCCGGACAAGTTCAACGGCACCCACGTGCTGCGCAAGCGAGGCATCCGCGTGGTGACGAGCGAGCAGGTGCGCGCGTTGATCCCCCACGTCCACGAGATCCGCACGGCGTCGTTCTACGAGCGCTACAAGCCGGACTACCCCACGGAGGTGCCGCTGCCGGACAGCTTCGGCCCGGCGACGACGGAGCTGAGCGCGGGCGGCGTGACGGTGAAGGCGCACGTCATGGGCCCCGGCTGCAGCGAGGCCCACGTGGTGGTCGAGTATGACGGCCACCTCTTCCCGGGCGATCTGGTGGCGAACAACGCGCACAGCTGGCTGGAGATCGGCAAGACGGACGAGTGGCTCCAGCGCATCGACGAGCTGAAGGCGCTGAAGCCCAAGTGGGTGCACCCGGGCCGAGGCCCCTCGGGGAGCGCGGGGCTGCTGGACGCGGAGCACGCCTACCTGGAGCGCGTCATCGCCGAGGTCGCGGCGGAGAAGCCGCGGGGCGCGCCGACCGAGGCGGCCCTGGAGCGCATCCGCTCGAGGATCCTCGCGGCGTACCCGGGGCTACGGTTCGACGTGTTCCTGGGCATCGGCCTGCCCGCGGAGTGGGAGCGGCAGGCGCGGGCCTCCGGGGCGGCGGGGCGGTAGCTCGTTGCCTCGGGTTCTCGGAGCCGAGGAGCGCAAGAACCGGGTTGCCCGCTCGTGGCGGGGCCTCTACTGATGAGGCATCCTCTTGGGAGCCCGTGAGCCATGGCCACCAGCGACTACGCCCGGGTTGAACGCGCCATCCTCTTCCCCGACGCGCAAGCGGGCGATGCTCGCCTGGGAGTCCGCCCGGCACTCCCCGGGTGAAGCCGCGTGAGGTGACTGGGGAGACGAGGCGAGGTGCTGTAGCGTGCGCTCCTCTCTGGAGTCCCCGCTCGACACCATGTCCCTGCTCACCGATCGCCGCCGGTTCCTCTCCGTCTGTTCCTCGCTGGGCCTGACCTCGACGCTGCTGCCCGGAGTGCTCTGGGCGATGGGGCAGGACAAGCCCTCCATCACTCCGGAGCTGCTCGACTCGGCCTGCAAGATGGCCGGGCTGGAGGTGGATGAGGCGCAGCGCAAGCTGATGCTCGCCGCGCTCACGGAGCAGCTCGTCGCCTCGAAGAACCTCCGCGCGCTGAGCCTGCCCAACGCCGTCGCGCCCGCGTTCTCTTTTGATCCCGTGCTGCCGGGAGTGACGGCCTGGGACACGGCGAAGCGCCCAATGAAGGTGAGCGCCGCGAAGCCTGCGCGCGGGGGCCAGGACCTGGAAGCGCTGGCCTTCGCCTCCGTGAGGGAGCTGGCGGAGCTGGTGCGGACGCGGAAGGTGTCCTCGGTGGCGCTGACGGAGCTGTGCCTTGCTCGGCTGGAGCGGCTGGACGCGAAGCTCCACTGCGTCATCACCCTCACGAAGGAGCGCGCGCTCGCCCAGGCGAAGGAGGCGGATCGGGAGATCGCGGCGGGCAAGTACCGCGGCTTCCTGCACGGGATTCCCTGGGGAGCCAAGGATCTGCTCTCGGTGAAGGGCTACCCGACGACATGGGGCGCCGGAGGCTTCGAGCAGCAGCGCTTCGACGAGGACGCCACGGTGGTGCAGCGGCTGGACGCGGCGGGCGCGGTGCTGGTGGCCAAGCTCACGCTGGGCGCGCTGGCCATGGGAGACAAGTGGTTCGGAGGGATGACGCGCAACCCGTGGAAGCTGGAGGAGGGCTCGAGCGGCTCGTCCGCGGGCTCGGCGGCGGCGGTGGCCTCCGGGTGCTTGCCGTTCGCCCTGGGCTCGGAGACGTACGGCTCCATCATCTCCCCGTCGACGCGGTGCGGGACGACGGGCCTGCGCCCCACGTTCGGCCGAGTGCCTCGCACGGGGGCCATGGCGCTCTCGTGGACCATGGACAAGCTGGGGCCCATCGCGCGCTCGGTGGAGGACACGGCCCTGGTGCTCGCGGCCATTCAGGGACCGGATGGGAAGGACCGTACGGTGCGCGATGTGCCCTTCAACTGGGACGCGAGCGTTCCTCTCGCCAGCATCCGCGTGGGCTACCTGAAGGCGGACCTGGAGAAGGAGCGGCCGGAGAAGGCCTTCGACATCGCGTCGCTGGAGAAGCTGAAGGCGCTGGGCGTGAAGCTGGTGCCGGTGGCGCTGCCGGACGTGAACGTGAACGCGATGCTGCCGCTGCTGAGCGCGGAAGCGGCGGCCGCCTTCGACTCGCTGACGCACAGCGGCCGGGACAAGCTGCTCACCGAGCAGACGCCGGACGACTGGCCCAACCTCTTCCGAGTGGCGCAGCTGCTGCCCGCGGTGGATTACATCAACGCGAATCGGGCGCGGGTGCTGGCGATGGAGGGCCTAGCGAAGACGTTCGCGGACGTGGACGTGATTGTCGCTCCCACGGAGGATCCCCAGGTCCTGCTCACGAACCTGACGGGGCACCCGACAGTGGTGGTCCCCAACGGCTTCCGGGAGAACGGAACCCCCGTGAGCCTGTCCTTCCTGGGCCGGCTGTTCGGGGAGGCGAAGATGCTGGCAGTGGCTCGCGCCTACCAGGAGGCCACGGACTTTCACCTCCGGCAGCCGAAGCTATGAACCAGTCTGACTGTCAGACAGGTTCAGCCTTCGATCTCGAACACGAGGGAGAAGCGCTCCCCGGGAGCCACGGCAATCAGTCCCTGGCCCGTGGCGAGCGCTCCAGCCGAAGCCGTCCACGGCTCCACGCAGACGAAGTCCTTGCCCTGTAGCGTCCAGACGACGAGCCGCTGGAACTCCATGCTCCACGAGAGGTGCACGGGCCTGCGTCCCGGTCCTCGGTGGAGCACGGTGCCCGCCTCCGCGTGGTCGAGCAGGTGCAGATCCACCTCGTCAGCGGTGAGATCCAGCCCGGTGAAGGGGAGCACCTTGCCCTGGCGGTTGTCCCAGGCGCGCGTGGCGTCCGTCGCGACGCTGGCGGCGGCCTTCGAGGTCTGCGGGACGTAGAAGTAGGGATGAAAGCCCAGGTGCACCGGCAGGGGGCGGGTGTCTTGGTTCTCCACGTCGAAGTCGAGCGTGAGCTGCGAGCCCTCCAGCGAGAACGTGAGCTGGGCATCGAAGCGCCAGGGGAACTGCCGCAGCGTCTCCTCCGAGGAGGCCAGCCCCACCACGAGCAGATCCTCCTCGGCCTGGCGCACCTTCCATGGCAGCCGCCGGGCGAAGCCGTGTTGCGGCATCGAGTACGACTGCTTGCCCACGGGATAGGTGTCCCCGGGGAGCTTGCCGGCGGTGGGGAAGAGGACCGGGATGCCTCCGCGCACGTTCTTGGAGAGATCCACCACGGTGCTCTCATCGAGGTAGAGCAGCTCGTCTCCCTCCACGCTCATGTGCGTGACGAGGGCGCCACGGCTGGGGATGATCTCCACGCGAGCTCCCCCGCTTACGAGCGCATACGTCTCCAGCCCTCCGAGCCCTTGGAACGACGGCATGGCGCCCGCTCAGCCCTGCATGAACGGATAGGGCACGCGGGTGGGCGGAGCGAAGTTCTCCTTGATGGTGCGCGGAGACGTCCACCGCACCAGGTTGAGCATCGAGCCCGCCTTGTCGTTGGTGCCAGACGCCCTCGAGCCGCCGAACGGCTGCTGCCCCACCACCGCGCCCGTCGGCTTGTCGTTGATGTAGAAGTTGCCCGCCGCGTGGCGCAGCGTGTCCATCACCTGGGAGATCGCCTTGCGATCCCTGGCGAACACCGCCCCCGTCAGCGCGTAGGTGGCCGCCTGATCGCACTCGCGCAGCGTCTCCTCGAAGCGCGCGTCCGGGTACACGTGCACGCCCACCAGCGGCGCGAAGATCTCCTCCTGCATGATCCGGTGCCGCGGGTTCGTCAGCTGCACCAGCGTCGGCTTCACGAACCAGCCCTCGCTCCGGTCCGTGTCTCCTCCCGCCACGAAGTTCGCCTCCGCGCCGCTCTGCTTCGCCAGCTCGATGTACGAGGACACCTTCTTGAAGGAGCGCTCGTCGATCACCGCGCCCATGAAGTTGCGGAAGTCCGTCACATCGCCCATGCGCAGCTCCGCGATGAACTCCTGCAGGCGCGGCTTGAGCTTGGGCCACAGGGACTCGGGTACGTACACCCGCGAGGCCGCCGAGCACTTCTGCCCCTGGTACTCGTACCCGCCGCGCACAATGGCCGTGGCCAGCGCGTCAATGTCCTCCGCCGCCGACGCGTGCGCGAAGATGAAGTCCTTGCCGCCCGTCTCCCCCACCAGCCGCGGGTATTGCCGGTAGCGCTGGATGTTCTCCCCCACCGTGTGCCACATGCTCTGGAACGTGGGCGTCGAGCCCGTGAAGTGCACTCCGCCCAGGTGCGGGCTCGTCAGCGCCGCCTTGCCCAGCGTGGGCCCATCCCCCGGCAGGAAGTTGATGACGCCGTCCGGCAGCCCCGCTTCGCGCAGCAGCTCCATCACATACCAGGAGCTGAGCATCGCGGTGGGCGCCGGCTTGAACAGCACCACGTTGCCCATGATGGCCGGCGCGGTGCACAGGTTGAGCGAGATGGACGTGAAGTTGAACGGCGCCACCGCGAACACGAACCCGTCCAGCGGCCGGTAGTCCAACTGGTTCCACGTCTGCGGCGCGCTCAGCGGCTGCTCGGCCAGCAGCCGCTCGGCGAAGTGCACGTTGAAGCGCAAAAAGTCGATGGCCTCGCACGCCGCGTCGATCTCCGCCTGGTGCGCCGTCTTCGACTGCCCCAGCATGGTGGACGCGTTGAGCAGCGGCCGGTAGCGCGTGGCCAGCAGCTCCGCGGCCCGCAGGAAGATGGCGGCGCGGTCCGTGAACGCCATCCGGCTCCACTCCTCCTTCACCGTGAGCGCGTTCTGGATGGCCTGCTCCACGTGGCTGGCGTCCGCCTCGTGCACCGTGGCCAGCACGTGCGAGTGCTTATGCGGCATCCGCACCTCGTCCTTCTTGCCGGTGCGGAGCTGCTTGCCGCCGATGACGACGGGGATGTCGATGCGCTCGGAGGCCATGCGCTGCAGCGCGGCCTGCAGCGTGGCGCGCTCGGGGGAGCTGGCGGTGTAGGAGAGGACAGGCTCGTTCTGCGGCGGGGGAACGCGGGCGATGGCGTTGATCACGCGGGACCTCGGGTTCGAGAGACGAAAGGGCGCGGAGCATAGCCCTTTGTCCCCGAGGTGGGAGCGGCAAAGCCCGGCGCCTTTGCCCTGCGTAACAGCCGCGATGACCGGGCGCGTCAGCCCTGGCGGGCGAGCTGAGGCCGGGGCGGCTCCACGAGGGGGCCTCGGCCCAGCAGCGCATGGAGCTGGGCGATGAGCTCGGGTGGCTTCACGGGCTTCTGCAGGTAGATGTCTGGCTGGGAGAGCGCCGGCTCCTGCATCCGCGGCGGGTAGCCGCTCAGGAAGGCGATCCGGAGGTGCTGGAGCCGGGGCTCCGAGCGCACCCGGCGGCACAGCTCGTAGCCGTCAATCCCGTCCATGTTCACGTCCGAGAGCAGCAGATCCGGGGGGCGCTCCAGCATCATCTCGAACCCGAGCTCGCCGCTGGGGGCCACATCGCAGTCGAAGTCATCGGCCAGCAACAGGCGCAAGGTCTCCCGCATCGTTCGCGTGTTCTCCACGATGAGCACCTGAGGCTTCACGGCGATGTCTCTCCCGGAGGTGTGGACTGGAAGACAAAATCACTCCGCGCCCCGGAAGGGAAGGATCGGGTCGGCTGGGACCCAGGCATTCCATGTAGGTCTGGGAGGGAGCACCAGCGGCAGGGCGAACCCGTCCGCCTTCTCAAGGCGGGCCAGTGGAGCGCACGCAACACACGGACGGGAACTGCTAGGGTGCCTACCTTGGAGGTCACGCACGCTTGTTCTCACCCACGACGCTGGTCGTGGTGCTGCCGGTGCGGCTGCATGGCTGAAGCGAGAGCCCCCCGCCCCCTCGTTACCCTCCACGCCGAGAGAGGCTACCACCCCAGCCGTCCCGCCCTCTGGCGCTCCGCTTCCCTCTGTGAAGTCCGCGCCCGTGCCAGCACCCGTGCCCGTGCAGGACTCAGCCCTCGCCATTTCTGCCACCGCACCCAAGGAAGGATCTCCCGTGAAGCCCAAGCCGCCCGATGCTCTCAAGTCCCCTCATGCCGCACGCGCGCCGAAAGCAGCCCCCGCCCCGACTGATCCCAGCTTCCCGGCTTGGTGCAGGGCACTGCCGCTCGCGGTCGCCATGGCTACCCATGGGTGCGCATCCATAGTCACCAAGGCAGAGCCTTTCGAGTGTTCGTCCGGCGCAGTCGAATCCATGGAAAGGCTGGGCTGGGAAATTGGCCAGAAGTTCGATTTCCAACTCGACGAACGATGCCCGAAATATGCCCCGTGCGTGTTCAAGCTAGGCGGCCCGGTTACAGGCTGGGTGCCCGACGACTACAACCAGCCTAAAGCCCCTCCTGGCACGCTGTTCTACGGGCGGATCTACGTCACCGAGGAGAAGAACGGTGCTCCGATTAGTCTCCAAGCCATCTACGACCACGTAGAGCTACCGGGCAAAGGAAAGGTTCCGGTATGCATCGTCTCGGGGCCAATGAGGGTTTCGGTATTCAAGGACGGCACCGCAAGGACCGGAAACTGGAGCAACGGATACACCGTGACAAGCTGGGGGCCCGGGGAGGGCGGAGCCTATTAGGGGCAGCCGTCGTTACGGCGCCCCGGCTCGGGCCGTGGAGCCCGCGTCCAGGTGCCCAGCTCGGGCCGGTGGCGCGCATCGAGGCGCTCCAGTCGGCTCCGGAGGACATGGCGTCAGACGTCCTCGAACCGCGTGCCGGTGGCGCCTATCTTCTCCAAGCCGTCCTTGATGACTTCGGAGACAATCAGGGGGCCTTCCCACCCCTCGCAACGAAACACCTGGGCGCTTCCCACTGCGGACTTGTTGATGCGCATGTCCCGCACGGACATGTACTGTCCAACCATGTCGGGTACCCCATTCTCATGGGTCCAGAGACGGATCCGGGAGGCCTGTTCGTCGATACAGCGAATGAGGCGTGTGGCCACCAGGATGAGGTACTGATCCGGGTGACCTTCCACATCCACGGGGAGCAGTTGCACGTCGGTCGGGGCCAACTCCGCGAACAGGGAGGCGACCCGGACATGGACGACCGGGATGTTCACGTTCGCTTCCGTGAAGTCCAGCGGCTTGCCAGCAATCTCCACGGGAATTCTCAAGCGCTCCGGAACATGGACTGGGATCCCAAGCGCGAACTGCCCCCAATCCACCTCCTGCCCGTGGCGGTCCTTCGGGGTGTCGAGGTGCCAGCGGTTCGGGACATTCACATCGTCGGCGAGTTCGAAATAGCGCTGGGACATGAGTTCCAATTAGCGCGGAATCTACTGGGTGACGAGTTGGTTCAGCTCGGTTCCCGGGGTGGCAATATCCTGGGCGAGTGTCCTGAGGGCCTCCGTTAGCTTTACCCGGCACTCCACGACGCTGCGGCAGGTCTGGGTTGCACGGTACAGATCTCTGTAGATGATCCGGTGGTACCGCTCGGGGTGAGGCCCGTAGTGCCCTTCCAGAGGCATCTTGTTGGCGGGGTCCTCCAGCGACATCCCCGCCCTGGCGAAGATCTTCCGGAACCTGGGCGTCCACGGTCCTCCGCGCGAGGCGTCCTTGTCGTTACAGACGGTGGCGATGTGGTGCTTCTCAACGCAGGGGCCCTTGCCGCCACCGGTGCCCCGTGCCGCCATGGCCACCGCGTTGGCGGCCAGCGTGACGGTGACACCATCATTCGCCAGCGAGATCTCCTCCACCGTTCCCAGGGCCGGCAGAGAGAGTCCCACCTGCTCCTCAGCCTGCGCAGCCACTTCAGCCGAGCCCGGCAGCGTCTGCACCGTCGCCGCGAACCCCCGCGCCGTCTGCCCGATAGCGGCCAGCAGCAGCATGGCCACCGCCTTGGCGGACTCTTGCCCCAGAATCCTCCCGAAGCGCTCGCCCGCCTCGCGGATCTGGTCGAAGGTGGTGGCCCCCTTCACCGCCTCCATCAGCTCAAACCAGACGGCCACCAGATCATGCAGCGTGGCGTAGCCTACGTAGAGAATGACCCCCACCCCCAGCGCCGCCACCAGCGCCGGCGCCACCGGATTGAGCACCAGCATCAAGAGCATGGCGCCCAACGTCCACAGGGCCGAGTTGATCAGCGCCTGGACGTTCACCATCTCTCCCAGCGCCTTCTTCATCTCCTCCAGCACCGGGCTCTTGCTCAGGGCCATGGCCCACATGTAGCGGCCCTGCATGTCCAGGTAGCGCCCTGCCACCAGCGCGCCTCCGAGACAATCCCCGGAGGTGCCTTGCGCTCGCTGGCACCAGAGCCGGTAGCGCTCGGCCAACTCCACGTCGGCCTGGGTCAACGTGCCGTCCCAGTCGCCCGGCCCGGTGGGCACCAGCTTCTTGTCCCTCAGCAGGTACAGGTAGTTGCCGCTCATCGGGTCTATCTGAAACGTCCGCTCGGCCGTCTGGCGTGGGGTGCCCGTGAGCCGGACCTGACGCGCCAGCTTCCTCATGGCCTGCTGGTACTCTTCTTCCTCCAGCTCGACGGGCTGCGCCTCAACGGTACGGGGAATCTGGATGACCCCCTTGCCCCGCTCTATCTCCACGCGGACACGAGGGACTCCCGCACAGCTGACCATCACCGACAGCAGCAGCGGATTGAACCGCCACAGGATTCGCCACAGCATGGGTACTCCCTTCAAAGTGAGCAGGGGAACAGGCTAGAGGGCTGCTTCAGGGAGGAGGAGGAGTGGCACGTCACCAGCGCGCCGGGCAGCTCCGCGTAGACCGCTCCCGCTTGGCTAGCCGGGACCGGCAAGGCACCCACGGGCCCAGGCGTGGTGGACACCGTCTCACCGCTGAGACGTAGGCTCCCGCGAGGTGCTGGCGCACGCCTCTGAAAATTCAAAGGGTTGCACAGCAGAGGGGCACGGCGGTGCTCGACTTCCGAGGCTTCCCGCTGGAGAAGCTGGCCAAGCTGGTGGAGGCGCTGACGGCGGATGAGCCCCTGACGCTCACGGCGCGGTAGTAGGCCCCGACGGCGTAAGCCCCTTCCCCGGAATCAGGCCCGAGGGTTGCGCAGCCGCGCGTAGAGCGTGTCCGCCAGCAGGTACCAGAACTGCACGTGGCCCACGCTCAGAATGTCTCCATCCTTCAGCGTCACCTCGCGGTTCATGATGATCGTCCCGTTGAGGAACGTGCCGTTGCGCGAGCCGAGATCCTTCACCGTGCAGCGCTTCTCGGCCTCGTTCCAGCGCAGCACCGCGTGCTGCTTGGACACCGAGCCCTCCTCGAGCACCACATCGCAGTCCGGCAACCGCCCGAACATCAGCGAGTCCGTCTTGCCCAGCGGAGGCAGCGTCGCCACCATCAGCGCCTCGAACTCGAACAGCAGTGAGAGCATCCCCTGCTCGATGACTCCCTGATTGGCCGTGCGCGTGGGGTTCAGCACCTCGGACGAGTCCTCGCTTGGAGGGCGTTGCACGAGCGCGAACGGCCCCAGTTGCCGGCGGAACTTCTCGGCGGAGAGGGCGGTGCCGAGCGCTCGCAGTTCCTTGATGGAGATCATGGTGGCCCCATCCTACTCCCTCAGTGCGCGAGTTGGACCGTCGGCTTCGGGCGGATCGGGATCCAAGACGTACGGGAGTTCTTCCACCGATTCTGGTGATACTGACGCATCGACGATGAGCACCACGAGGGAGGACGAATGGCTCTGGGGCTGGGACCCTTCGCCGGGCATCGTCTCGGTCTGGGCGGAGCCCGATGGCCGTGCCTTCGTCTGGCGACGGATCCCCGAGACTCGCGCGCTCGTCCGGGACGACGTGCGCTTCCGCTCGTGGCTGCTCCTGGCCTCGCTCGATGACCTGACGCACCTGGGTGACAGGCTTCGCCCCGAGAGCGACGGGCCTGCACCGCGTCGAGTGAACTACCAGGAGCTCGAAGGGCCCGGCGCGCTCCGTTACCTGGTCCGCTCGGACGATGGCCGTGCGCTGAGCGCGGCCGTGCTCCAGGGAGCTTCGCGACGCCTTGGCCGCTCGTTCCGGAACCTGCGAGATCTGGGGGCGAACACCGTGCTCGCCCTGCCTCCGGAGGAGCAGTACCTCATCGCCTCCGGGCGCACCTATTTTCGCGAGCTCGGCTTCGATGATCTGCGCCGCATGCAGTTCGATCTCGAGACCACCGGACTCGATCCCGAGCGCGACCGGATCTTCCTCGTGGCGCTCCGTGATCCCAGCGGCCAGCCCGAGACCATCGAGGCTCACGGTGATGACGACGCCGCCGAGGCCGATCTGCTCCATCGGCTGGTCGCGCGGGTCCGTGACTTCGATCCGGATGTCATCGAGAACCACAACCTGCACGGCTTCGACCTGCCCTTCCTCGCCCGGCGTGCGCAGCTGCTGGACGTACCGCTCGCGCTGGGACGGGCTGGGCTGCCGGGCCTGCGCGTGCGCCCCGCCGCCCGAGGCATCGCGCTGGGACGAGGCACGACGGGACGCTCCGCCGACTCGGCGCGCTCCCGGTACACGGTGCCCGGACGCGAGCTGATCGACACCATGGACGCCGTGCTGCGCCACGACTTCGCGGCTCGCGATCTGCCGGGGCATGGGCTCAAGGCTGTCGCCCGGCACCTCGGCATCGCCGGCCCGGCGCGGGAACACATTCCGGGAGCCCGCGTGTATGAGGTGTTCCGTCGCGATCCCGAGCGCGTGCGGCGCTATGCCCGCGACGATGTCACGGAGGCCGCCGGCCTCGCGCGCATGCTCGGCGGAGCAGCCTTCGCGCTCGCTCGCATGGCCCCGCGCCGCTACGAGCGCCTCGCGGACGCGGGGCCTGCCACCGGCGTGCTGGATCCGCTCCTCGTGCGCGCCTACCTCCGAGCGGGGGCCGCCCTCCCCGCCCATGAAGCCGGAGACGGCACGCCCCACAGCGGCGCGGGGCTCTACCTGTTCGCCACCGGCGTGGCCCGGCACATCGTGAAAGCCGACGTCGCCAGCCTGTATCCCTCGCTGATGCGCGAGTACCGGATCGGGCCACAGCGGGATCGGCTCGGCGCGTTGCTCGCGCTGGTCGACCGGCTCGTGGAGCAGCGGCTGGCCGCCAAGGCGCGGGCGCGGGCCGCGGCGCCTGGCTCGCCGGAGCGGCACACCCACGAGGCGCTCTCCGCGGCGATGAAGATCGTCGTCAACTCGGCCTATGGCTACCTCGGCGCTGTCGGGCTCACGCGCTTCTCGGACGTCCACGCAGCCAACGAGGTGACCCGGCGCGGGCGCGAGGTGCTGGGCCTGCTCTGCCGCGAGCTGGCTCGGCGCGGCGTCACACTGCTGGAGGCCGACACGGACGGAGTGTACTTCGCCGTGCCAGACGGCTGGATTGAAGCTGACGAACGCCGGGTGGTCTCCGAGGTCGCGGCGCTGCTGCCGCCACGTGTCCACCTCGAGTTCGACGGGCGCTACGCCGCGATGCTCTCGCACGAGCCCAAGAACTACGCGCTGCAGCCCTACGAGGGAGCCCTGGTCCTGCGCGGCGTCGCGTTCCGCTCCAGCCGGGCGGAGCCCTTCGGCGAGGAGTTTCTACGCCGAGCGCTGCGCTGCCTCCTCGCGGGCGACATTCCGGGGGTGCGCGAGGCCTATGTCGCGACCGTGATGGCGCTGCGTCGGCGGACCCTCCCGACGCTCGATGTGACGGCGCGAGTCCGGCTGACCAAGGCCCCGGAGCAGTACCTCGCCATTCGCACGCGCAGGCGTGAGCTGCCCTACGAAGCCATGCTGGCGAGCGGGAGAACCCACTGGACTCCCGGTGAGTACATCCGGGTCTATCGAGCCGTGGGTGGCCGCGCGGGGCTGCTGCCGGACCCCGACACCGACGACCACGGCAGTGCCCCGAACAAGCCCCCGGATGGCGCCCCCGCCAGCCCAGCGAGCGATCCGCGGGACTACGACGCCGAGTTCTACACCCGGCTGCTCCGAGAGACGTTCGCGGCCCGGCTGGTCCGCGCGCTGACTCCCGAGGACTTCGCGACGGTGTTCGCCGATCCCGGACAGCCGTCCCTCTTTACTCCATCGCTGGCGCAGGCACGGCCCATCCTCACCGTGCTGCGCGATCCCCTGGATGGGAGCCTTCGGGACGAAGCCGAGTGAGGAGGTTGCCTCAGGTTGGCCGCTCGATGTGGCCGTCGGCGTGACGCGCGAAGCGCCCCTCCTCCCGCGGGTGGGCCGGCTCATCGCTCTGCCAGGGCCAACCGCCGAAGTGCGTGCGCTGATAGTCGAAGAACGCCTGCTGGATCTCCTCGCGCGAGTTCATCACGAACGGCCCGTACTGGACGACGGGCTCGTTGATGGGCCGCCCCTGTAGCAGCAGCAGCTCGGCCTCGTCGGGGCCCGCCTCCAGCGGCACCTCGAGCTCGGCCCGGAGATCGATCACATGATTGGAGGCAATGGTCCGCGCGCCCACGCGCAGCCCGGTCCCCGCGAAGAAGTACAACCACCGGTTGGACCCGCGAGCAGCCGGAGGCAGCGTCCACCTCGCGCCGGGAGCCATCTTGATCGTCCAGATCGCCACGTCGGCCTCGGCGCGCGAGGCCCACGACTTGGGCGGCGGAGGCGGCGCCTTCTGCTCGCCCAGCCGGCCCGCCACGATGGCGACCTCCGTGGTGCCGCCCTCCGCATCCCGCGCGACATGCCGGGGAATGGTGTTGTCCCAGAGCATGGTGAAGTGCGGCTCCACGAGCTTGTTCGCCTTCGGCAGGTTGAGCCAGATCTGGAACAGCTCGGTCGGGTTGGGCCCCTGGCGGTTGAGCAGTGGGAACACCTCCGAGTGGAGGATGCCCTTGCCCGTCGTGAGCCACTGGACGTCACCGCCGCCGTAGCGCGCCGCGGCGCCCATCGAGTCGGAGTGATCGATCAACCCACGGCGCACCACCGTCACGGTCTCGAAGCCGCGGTGCGGGTGCTGGGGGAAGCCGGGGATCTCCCGGCCGTGATACATGCGCCAGCCGTCCTTGCCCGCGAAGTCCTGCCCCATCTCGCGGCCCGCCAGCGAGGCCTCCGGCCCCAGGCGCTCGTTGCCCGCTGGGTAGCGATCATCATGGTGAACGCAGAAGAGGAACGGATCGGGCGTCTGCCAGGGGAACCCTAGCGGCTTGATGCTGACAATGGGGTCCACCTGCTCACTGGCCTGCTGACTCATATGCTGCACCTCACGCGCCATATGCCCGGCGCACTGGGCCTTTTCCTCCGATGCGGCCCACGCCAGATCGGTGCGCGCTCAGGGGGCGGCGGATGACGCCTGCTTGCCGCACGAGCATGGGCGCCCAGGCTCGGAGGCCTGTCCTGCGTGAGCCCGCAAATGAAAACGCCGAGGTGCGCGGAGCACCTCGGCGTTCCCGAGAGACGACTCAGCCGGGGCTTACTTGCCGGCGCGGTACGTCGTCCACATGGAGTCGGTCCGAGCGATCTGACCCGCGGTGAACGTGTTCATGCAGTTGTCGTCGGTGTAGTCCATGAAGTTGTAGATGGGGTCCGCACCCGGGTCACGCGTGCAGGTGTCGCGGCCCGCGGGGCAGCCGAAGGCAGACGACTTCTCCTGCGGCGTGTCATCGACGCCGTCGTTGTTCTTCACGCAGCCGCCCTGGAACGTGTGGTACAGGCCGAACCAGTGGCCGATCTCGTGGGTGGCCGTGTCACCCTCGTTGTACGGGGCCGCGGAGCCGCCCGGCAGCGACGAGAACAGGATCACCACGCCGTCCATCTTCGGGGACGAGGCGTACGAGGAGGGGAAGGTCGACCAGCCCAGCAGGCCGCCGCCCATGTTGTTGGAGTAGACGTTCAGGTCCTGCGCGGTGCCCTTGCGCAGCGCCGTCTTCATCTGCGTCTCGGCGGTGGTGCCGTCGGTCGTGGTGTACCAGGCGGCGTTGGTGGTGCGGTCAGTTCCGGCCAGGGTGAACCGGAACGGCGTGCTCGCGTAGGCCGCGTTCAGCACGCTGATCTGGCTGGCGATCTGAGAGTCGGGGATATCGCCGTTCGCGATGCCCGTGCCGTTGTTGATGACGTGCCAGTAGACGTTCACGGTGACCGAGCCGGTGGCCAGCATCTCGTGACGGGTCTGGCTCAGAGCGGCCTGAACGGCGTCCTGCTCCGCCTGGCTCAGGTCCTTGGTGGCGCATCCACGCCCGACCACCTGCTGCTGCTCTACAGGGGCCTGCGGGGCCTCCTTGCTCTCGGTGCAGCCAGTGAAGGCAAGCAGTGCGCCAACCACCAGACCGCTCTTCCAGTTGAAACCACGGGACATTCCCGACTCCTAGGAAAGTGGGGGACCAAAGGAATAACCCACTTTGACTGGATAGATCAATGCCTAAATCAGGTTATGTTGTAATTTTGTGTCTTACCTACTTATCTGGGTGGTAGGATTGAGTGAGCATGTCTCAGCCTTCCTCCCCCACAGGCTCTCCCGCCTCTACACGTCCTGTCATCGGACGGATTGATGTCCACCCCCGAGGGTTCGGCTTCCTCAGCGTGCAGCCGTCACCCTCCGGAGAGGTAATCTCCGCGTTCATCCCGCCGCCAGAGCTGGCGCCGTACCTGGCCGATGACGTCGTCTCAGCCACGGTGAGCCAGAGCGCCGATGGGCGATGGTCCGCGAGCGGGCTCTCGCTGGTCCAGCGCCCGCGAGAGCAGGTCTACGGCGAGGTGGTGCTGCGCAAGGGCGCCCCGCACCTGCGCATCGACAAGGAGGTGGCCAACACCGACTGGCCGCTGGATCCGAGCGGCGTCCCGGTACAGCCCGGCGACGCGGTGGTGGCCCGCGTGGCCGAGGGCAAGGGGGTGCTCCTCTACAAGCTGGAGCCCGGAGCGGACCGCTCCATCGAGCGCGTCATCGCTCGCCACGGCCTGCGCCGCGGCTTCGCGCCCGAGGTGCTCGAGGCGGCTCGGGCGGCGCGCGCCCGGCCTCACGAGCTGGGGGCGCGCAGGGATCTGCGCTCGCTGCCCACCGTCACGGTGGATGCGCCCTCCACACGTGACATCGACGACGCCATCTCCGTGCTGCCCGCGGGAACGGACGGGGCGCTGCGCCTGCTGGTGTCCATCGCGGACGTGGCGGAGTTCGTCTCCGAGGGCTCGGTGCTGGATCAAGCCGCGAGAGACAGTGCCACCAGCGTGTACCTAGCGGGCCACGTGCTGCCCATGCTCCCCGAGGAGCTGTCCGCTCACTGGCTGAGCCTGGTGCAAGGCGAGGAGCGGCTGTGCCTCACGGTGGAGCTGCGCATCGACGCGGAGGGGCGCGTCACCGCCGCGGACGTGTACGAGAGCATCATCCGCTCGTGGGCGCGGCTGAACTACGACGAGGTGGCGGACTTCCTGGACAAGGGCATCGTCTCCGAGCCCATGGCGCCGGTGCGCGAGGTGATGCCGTGGTTCCGCGCGGCCGCGGCGCGGCTGGCGGTGGCTCGGGCGGGGCGCGGCGGTATCGAGATGGCGCGCGAGGAGGCCCGCTTCACCTTCGACACCGAGACAGGCCAGGTCTCCGGGATCGAGAACGTGCGGCCCACGTCGGCGCACAAGATGATCGAGCGCTTCATGGTGGCCGCCAACGAGGCCATCGCGGAGTGGATGCTGACCCGAGGCCTGCCAGCCCTCTACCGCATCCAGGACGAGCCGGATCCGCTGCGGGTGGCGGATCTGGCGGCGTTCGCGCACCACTCGGGCTTCGCGGCGGGGTTTGGCGGCCGGCTGTCTCCGCTGGCGCTGGGCGCGTTCGATCGGCAGATCTCCGGCTGCACCGCGGAGCCGGCCTTGCGCTCGGTGCTGAGGCGCTCGCTGGGGCAGGCGCGGTACACGGTGGTGCCCTCGGGACACTTCGGCCTGGCGGCGCGGTGGTACCTGCACTTCACCTCCCCCATCCGGCGGTACGCGGATCTGGTGGTCCACCGCATCCTCAAGCTGTACCTGCGAGGCCGCCGCGACTTCACGCACCAGGATCCCGCCGTGGAGCAGATCGCCACCCACATCAACGCGCGGGCCCGTGCCGCCTCGCGCGCCGAGCAGGATCGCCACCGCGTGCTCGAGGCGCGGCTGATGGCCTCGCACGTGGGGAAGAGCTACCTGGGGCGGATCACCCGCGTGAAGCCTTTTGGCCTCGTCGTGCAGCTCGATGACATGCTGGTGGAGGGAGTGCTGCCGGTGGATGCGCTGCCAGGAGGCCGCTTCCAGCCGGACGCACGAGAGACATCACTGGTCGGACCGGGGCGGACCTTCACCATCGGCATGCCTGTCCAGGTGAAGGTGGTCTCCACCGACGAGCTGCTCGGCCGCATCGAGTTCTCGCTGGCCGGGTGAGCCGCCGAGCCCCCACCCTTCGCTTTTCCTCCGCCGCACCTCATGGCATGGTCGCCCCACTCTTGGAGCGCCGTGCGAGAGGTTTCGCTCGAGCAGCCGGAACCGGCACGGCCAGGGGGGAGATCGACATGCGCATCAGAGGGCTTGGGCTCGCGACAATGGCTGCGGTTCTCACCGCGTGCGGTGGGGGTGAGCAGAAGCCGCCAGAGCAGCCGACGTTCCATGTGGGAGGCTCGATCGCGGGTCTCTCCGGCAACCTCACGCTTCAGCTCAATGGCGCCGAGAGCCTGACCCGCAGCACGAATGGGCCGTTCTCCTTCGAGGCTCCCGTCGAGGATCAGAGCAGCTACCAGGTGACGATCACCACCCCTCCTCCGGAGCAGGACTGCACCCTGCAGGGCGCCACGGGCAAGGTGTCAGGCTCGGACGTGAGCTCGGTCCAGGTCACCTGCGCGCAGCGGACCTATTCGCTCGGGGGGACGGTGACGGGGCTGAACGGCACCCTCCAGCTCCGCATCGAGGGCGGAGAGACGCTCTCCGTCAGCGCGAACGGCCCGTTCACATTCCAGACGAAGCTGCCCAAGGGCGGCTCCTATTCTGTCACCGTGGCAACCCAGCCCCGAGGCCACCGCTGCGCCATCACGAGCGGAAGCGGCACTGTCGCTGGCAACGTCACCAGCATCACCGCCACGTGCACTCCCTGGTTCGATCTCACCTCGTTCCAGGCAGCCACCGTCGTCATCGGCCAGAGCGCCTTCACCGGCAGCGTCGCCAATCAGGGAGGCCCAGTCGGCCCCGCCTCCGTGGACAGCCCCTGGGGCAACCCGGTGCTCGCGGGCGGCAAGCTCTACTTCTCGGACCTGGGCTCCAACCGCATCCTCGGATTCAACGGCGTGCCTGCACAGAACGGCGCGAGCGCGAACTTCGTCCTCGGCCAACCCGACTTCACGAGCGCCACGGCCCGCAGCGGCCGCTCGGGCGTCTCCAGCCCCGAGGGCCTCTCCAGCGATGGGACCCGGCTGGCCATCGCGGACAAGGCCAACAGCCGCGTCCTCCTCTTCAACACGCTCCCTTCAAGCACCGCGGCCGAACCGGACCTCGTGATTGGACAGCCCGACTTCACCACGAACACCCCGAAGTGCGGAGCCACCTTCCTCAGCATTCCGGAGGATGTGTCCCTCAGCCATGGCAAGCTGGTCGTCGCCGACAGCGCGAACAGCCGCGTCCTCATCTGGAACACCCTCCCCACCACCAGCGGAGTGGCCGCGGATCTCGTCCTGGGCCAGAGCTCGTTCACCACCTGCACCGGGAACGACGCGAACGGTGACGGCACGAGGGATGCCACCCCTACCGCCTCCACCCTCTTCAACCCCGCCGGGGTGTGGACGGATGGGACCCACCTCCTGGTGGCTGACACCGACAACAACCGCGTGCTGCTCTGGAACCAGTTCCCCACCACCAACGCCCAGCCCGCGGACGTGGTCCTCGGCCAGCCGGACTTCACCTCCCGCGCCGCGGCCACCACCGCCACAGGCATGAACTCGCCCTACAACGTCAACTCCACCGGCCAGCAGATCTTCGTGTCCGAGTATCAGAACTCCCGCGTCACGGTGTGGAACCAGTTCCCCACCACCAACGGGGCCGCCGCGGATGGGGTGCTGGGACAGCCGGACTTCACCTCCAAGAACCGCGGGGACCCTTCCACCGGGACAACCCCGAGCGCCCGCAGCCTCTACCAACCCAGCGGGCTCCTGCTTGCCGCGCCTCAAGTGCTCGTCACGGACTACGGCAACAACCGCATCCTCGTCTTCGAGAGCCGCTGAGGCTGGGAGCAGGCCCGGCGAGCAGCCTGCCCCGAAAACTTCCCTTCCGCCTACTTGTGGAACTGACCACTACTGCACGAAAATGCTCGGCCTGTAGGTCAGGTGGCGCCTGCCTCTCGCCGGGCTGTCAGCAGAGGACGGTGGACATCCCAAAGCCAGCCGGGGGGATGGACATGCGGCCGGGATCTCCGCTCGGCGCGTCACCGTCTCCCAAGGGAAAGCACCCACGATGAACAAGAGCGAAGCCGGAGCCAGGAGCGGGGTTCCCCAGGCGAGCCCGGGCGCGGCCCGAAACGTGGTCCCCGAGCCGGACGAGCGGACCCAGGCCGCCGATGTGGACGCCCTCTTCGCGCCCAACACCGCCAACCCCTCACAGCGGCTCCAGGCCGAGCACTCCCGCCCGCCCACGGGTGACGGCCACCCCTCGAACCCCACCCACGAGGACACTCAGCACTCGGGGCCGGGCAGCGTGCCCGCCGCGGGGACGCGCATCCACCACTACGAGCTGATCCGCCAGCTCGGCAGCGGCGGCATGGGCACCGTCTTCCTCGCCCGCGACACCCGGCTGGGCCGGCGCGTGGCCATCAAGTTCCTGCACTCGGACAACCCCGAGGTCACCAAGCGCTTCATCCTCGAGGCCCGCGCCACCGCGCGCTGCAGCCACGAGAACATCGTCATCATCTACGAGGTGGGCGAGTTCCGCGGCACCCCCTTCATGGTGCTCGAGTACCTGCAGGGCCAGCCGCTCAACAAGGTCATCGCCGGCTCGCGCCTGCCTCCCGCACGTGCCGTGGAGATCATGGTCCCGGTGGTGCGAGCGCTCGCCGCCGCTCACGCGCAGGGCATCGTCCACCGCGATCTCAAGCCGGACAACATCATCGTCACCGAGTCCGGCGCCATCAAGGTGCTGGACTTCGGCATCGCCAAGGTGCTCCAGGATCCGGAGCACCCGCCCGAGCACGAGCAGGAGATCTCCGCGCACATGGCCGCGGCCGCGGCCGCTCAGCCCGCCACCGGTGCGGGGCTGAACCTGGACGAGGACATCTCCAACCTCACCCGGCGCGGCGCCATCATGGGCACGCTGCCATACATGTCCCCGGAGCAGTGGCGCGGCGGCAACAAGGTCGACCACCGCACCGACATCTGGGCGGTGGGCATCATGCTGTTCCGGATGATCGCCGGGAAGCACCCGCTGGATCCGCTGCGCGGCCCCCAGCTCTCGGTGACCGCCCACCTGGCCGAGCCCATGCCCCGCCTGCGCGACATGGTCTCCGATGTCGATCCGGCGCTGGCCCAGGTCATCGATCAGTGCCTGATCAAGCCCAAGGATCAGCGCATCCCGGATGCGGTGTCGCTGCTGCGCGCCCTGGAGCCCTTCCTCCCCGGCCGCTACACGCGCGAGCTGGCCATCGACGAGAGCCCCTATGCCGGCCTCTCCTCGTTCCAGGAGGCGGATGCGGATCGCTTCTTCGGGCGCACCCGCGAGATCGCCGCCCTGGTAAACCGCATCCACGATCAGCCGCTGGTGGCGGTGGTGGGCCCGTCGGGCGCCGGCAAGTCCTCGTTCGTGCGCGCCGGCCTGGTGCCGGTGCTCAAGCGCTCGGGCGAGGCGTGGGAGGCGCTCGTCATCCGTCCCGGCCGGAACCCGCTGGCCGCGCTGGCGAGCATCGTCGCTCCGCTGGTGAGCTCGTCCACCACCATCGAGGAGGACATCCAGGCGCAGCACCAGCTCGTGGAGCGCCTGCGCGCCGAGCCCGGCTATGTGGGCTCCGTGCTGCGCAGCCGCGCCCGCCGCGAGCGCCGGAAGATCCTCGTCTTCATCGATCAGTTCGAGGAGCTCTACACGCAGGTGCCGGATGCCAACGAGCGCCTGGCCTTCACCGCGTGCCTGTCCGGCATCGCCGATGACGCCACCGCGCCCATGCGCGTCGTGCTCTCCATCCGCTCGGACTTCCTGGACCGGGTGCCCGAGGACGAGCGCTTCATGTCCGAGCTCAACCAGGGCCTGTTCTTCCTCACCGCGCCCAGCCGCGACGGCCTGAGAGACGCGCTGGTGCAGCCCGCGGAGATGGCCGGCTACCGCTTCGAGATGCCCGCCATGGTGGACAGCATGCTCCAGCACCTGGAGTCCACCCAGGGCGCGCTGCCGCTGCTCCAGTTCGCCGCCACCCAGCTCTGGGAGCAGCGAGACACCGCGCACCGGCTGCTCACCTCGCAGAGCTACGAGGCCATGGGCGGCATCGCCGGCGCGCTGGCCAGCCACGCCGACAGCGTCCTGGCCGAGCTGCCCTTCCAGGCTCGTACGCTCGCGCGCTCCGTGTTCCTGCGGCTCGTGACTCCCGAGCGCACGCGCGCCATCGTCTCCATGGAGGAGCTGCGCGAGCTGACTCCGGAGGCCACGGAGATCCAGCGCCTCATTGATCACCTCGTCCAGGCGCGCC
>NZ_JBJMQP010000236.1:0-24890 GCF_045802625.1 Hyalangium sp.
ACACTCTAACCCTACACAACCAACTTCACAACTACGCCTGCGACGCACCCGTCCGCGAGAAGGACTCCAGCCGGCCGGTGAAGGCTCCCGACTCCGAGGACGAGCGCGCGGAGAACACCACCAGCCCCGTCCCGCCCGCCGCGCTCCAGGGCGCCAGCCCCACGCCAAACACGTCCGACTTGCTCTGCCCCTGGATCACCGCCATGGGCTTGTTGATGACGCTGCCCGCGCTGAGCGTGGCCAACGGATACGCCAGCACCCGGCCGGACAGCCGCAGCGTGGTGTTCCCCGCCGCGGGCGCCGAGGCATAGGGCGCGCCGAGCACCAGCTCGGCTCCGGGCTGCCCATCCACGTCCGCCACCGCGAAGCTCCGCCCCGCGACGATGCCGGCTGCCTCGCCGTAGATTTGAGCGAAGGCCGCGCTGCGCGGCACCTGGACCGGCGTGCCCGAGGGATCGCCCGCGGGCTTGTAGCTGCTCAGGTTAAAGAGCAGCGCGCCGCCCGCATCCGTCGCCGCCGCATTGCCCCCGCTGGCGCGCAGGTCCGGCGAGTCCGTGCGGTCCGCTACCGTCATGAGCATCGCGGGGCGGCCTCCCTCGCTCGGAGCCACGCCCAGGCGCCAGGTGCCCTCGCTGGTGTCCGTCGAGCTCATGGGCAGCACGTACACGTCCGGCGTGGCGCGGAAGCGCGGAGCATCCGCCCGCCCGAAGTGCACCGACACGGCCACCAGCACCGTGGCCTGCGTGGTGCCGTCCGCCAGGTAGCGCGACACCTTGCTCAGCGTGGCCAGGTCCATGAGGCCGTCCCCGTTGAAGTCCGCCAGGGCGATGGCTCGGCCGAAGTCCGTGTTGCTGCGGGACATGGGCGTGCCCGTGCTCGACAAGTCCGAGCCACCGACACGAATGGCCGGCAGGTTCGGCACCGGCTGCCCCCGCGTGAGCAGGAAGACATCCACCGTGCCGCGCTTGCTGATCGCCGTGGAGGGCGCCAGGTCTCCCGTCGGCGAGCCAACGAGCAGATCCAGATCTCCATCCCCATCCACATCCGCCAGCGCCAGGCCGGTGCCGAAGGCGCCACCCCGGGTGGTGCTCGTGAGCGGCGGGCGCAGGAGCTCCGGCCCGTTGGCCCCCCAGTGATAGATGTACACCGCGCCCGAGTCCGCGCCCGTGGTGTCCGCGCCAGGCGAGCCCACCACCAGCTCCGCGTGCCCGTCACCGTCCACATCTCCCGCCACCATCATGTCGCCGAAGGCCGCCGTGTCCGTCTCGCCGGTCAGCACCCACGTCGGCTGCTGGGGCAGGCCGGAGGCGCTTCCCTTGAAGATGAACACCGCGCCGCCGAGCGGGCGCTTGAGATCGCTCTCGCGCTGGCCCACCGCCACGTCCTGCACGCCATCCCCGTCGAAGTCCGCGGTGACGAGGGTGGCCAGGTCCGTGAGGCGCCCGTGGGGCTGCATGGGGCGGGTCAGCTCGTCCAGCACGCGAATGGAGACGTTCGCCTTGTCCAGGGTGAAGGGATCCGCCGCCTCCAGCACCGCCACGCCCTTGGCGCTCGGGTCGGTCTTGAAGACTCCCCCCTCGACGGTCCCTGGGCCGGACACCTTCGTCCACTTCACCCGATCGCTGCCGCCCGTGGTGGCCAGCGGAATGGACGAGCCCGCCGGCAGCGCCATCACCGTTGGATCTCCCTGAAGGCGCGCATTGGGGCTCACATCGAACTGGAGCACCGCCTCGTCACCCGACTGGAGATCCCTCACCCGCACCAGATCCGTGCCAGCGTTCGGCCCCGCCGTGTAGAGGCCCGTGGGGGAGAGGGTGCTGCCCGTGGGCCCGCTCGGCAGCAGGAACTCGGCCTGGCCGAGCAACCCCGTGGTCTGCACCTGGAAGCTGATGCTCGGGCGCACCATGGCGTGCGCGGGCGCGACATCGAAGGCGGCCAGCACCTCCACCGAGGCCCGCGCGGAGCCCGAGCACTGCACATCCTCCACCATCAGCGTGTCGTTGCCGGGCGTGGCCCCCGCGATGAAGCGATCCCCGCGCACCTCTCCGCTGGAGCCGCCCGGCTGCACGGTGAAGCGGTAGTGCCCGCTGCCGCCCGTGGCGATGAGGTTCACCGCGCCCGCCACGCGCAGGCGCACGGGATCGGCCTTCAGGGCCAGCGGCGGCAACCCCTCGCACGGATCCACCACGGGGGGCTCCGGCGGTGGGGGCACCGGCTCATCCCCGCACGCCAGGGCCAGGAACGCGAGCACACACACCGCGCGAAAGAGCAGTCGAGCCATGACGAGGTCTCCGAGGAATCTGACTTACGGCTTGGCGCCGGAGGCAACCCAGCGCTGGATGAGGGAGATGAGTTGAGGATCCAGGGGACCGTCCGCGGGCATGCGCTGATCCCGCACGGCCGCGGAGATGAGCTCCGCGTTCTGCTTCCACAAATCATAGGTGGTGAGCACACGGCCGGGCCCGGTGGTGTGGCACTTGGCACAGCGCGACTCGAAGATGGGGAGCATGTCCTTCTCGTAGCCCACGGTCACCGGGCCGACGGGCTCGAAGTCGAAGTGAATGACTCGCTTGGACTCGCTCCCATCCAGGAAGCGGGCCACCACCTCCAGCGACTGCATGCCGGGATCCAGCACGGCGAAGGAGAAGGGCCGATCCGTCCCATCCTTCTCCACGCCGCCCAGGCTGTAGTCCGGTCCCTGCAAGGGGAGCTCCGCGGTGCCCAGGCGGAGCACCATCGTGGGCACCTCGCCCGCGGCGGGCGGCACGGCCTTGAGCACCAGGCTGTCCTCCACCACGCGAGCGCCCTGGTTCAGCCCCAGCACCCGCGGCACCGGCGCCCGGCTGAGCGCCACCGAGTCTCCGCCGAGCTGCGCCCAGGCGCACCCGCTCTCGTCCGCCGCCAGGAAGCGGAACTCGCGCGTGTCCACCCCCGAGGCCACGCCCCAGGTGCCCGCATCCGCGTCATACACGAGCAGCTGATCGCTGGACTTCACCCAGAGGAAGCGCCCCGCCCCCAGCAGCTGCACCGGCCGCTGGGCGAACTCCACCCGCCGCCACGAGCCATCCTTGTGGCGCAGCAGCTTCTTCGAGGTGAGCACCCACAGCTCCGCGCCCTGGTCCTTCGAGGGCGTGAGCGCCGCCATGGAGACCAGCGTCTCCTTGTCCTCCAGCGGGAGCTCCGTCGGGCGGACCTCGTAGAGGTTGGGGGCCGTGGCCACCACCACGTACGCCTTGCCGTCCCGCAGCATCCACACGCCCGGGGCTCCATCCTCGGCGGGCGCGGCGGCGAGCTGAGTGATGCCCTCGAGCGCCACGCCCTCCACCTTGAGCGAGGAGAGCTGGCCATCGCTCAGCCGGTACAGGCCGGAGGTATGCGCCAGCCACGCCGCCCCGTCGGCTCCCTGCGCCGTGGCCACCGTGCCCCGCCCCAGCACCGCGCTCCAGGGAGGGGCAATCAGCCAGCCCGCCTCCGCCAGGAACAGGCCCGTGTCCGTCTCCACCAGCGCGGTGCGAGCGCCCAGGCGAAAGGCCGCATGCGCGGGGCCCGGCTGCACGGTGTTGCCCGGGTGGCTCTCGAGCTGGGCGCGCGAGCCATCCAGCCGCAGCCGCACGGGCTCTCCCGCGGCGGAGATGAAGACCCCGCCTCCCGTCTGGTCCGCGAAGCCGGTGCCCGAGGCCAGCTCCACCTGCGAGAGCACCTGGGAGGGCTGGAACGGCGCGGGCTGGGGACGCTCCAGCGGCACGGCGGGGGAGGAGGAACCGCCGCACGCGGCGGCGAGGACGAGGAGAAGGGCGGAGAGACTCACTCCCCCCTTCTCCCGGACGGCGAGGATTGGGATCTTCATTGCTTCTGCTTCAAGCCAGGATGGGCTGCAGGGGCGCGACGCGGGTGATGCTGTAGTCCAGCTTCGCCGAGGCCAGCACCGTGGCGATGATGTGCTCGGGGCGGATGTTCTCGCCCGTGGGCGTGGCCTGGCCGGTGCGCAGATCAAACGTGCCCGGCGCCATGCCGATGTCTCCGCTCTTACCGAACACGAAGTTGTGCTGGATGCCCGCGCCCATCAGCATGCAGCTGCTGCACAGGTGGTGGTCTCTCCCGCCGCTGGCGTTGATGAGCGGGGTGCGCGCGAACTCGGAGAACACCAGGATGGTGGTGTGGTCCATGAAGTTGCCACCCGCCGGGTGCGGGCTGCCGCGCAGATCACTCACCAGCGTGGCCAACGCGTCGAAGCCGCGGCGCTGGTTGGTCGCGTGGGTGAGCTGGGTGCCGAAGTGCGTATCCATGCCGCCCGTCAGGTTGATGGAGACGCACTGGCTGATGCCCTTCTTGAGCGCGGTGGCGATCATCGCCGCGCGGCCCGCCTCGTTGTCGTAGGGGCCCGTGGCGGCCAGCCCATACAGCTGGCGCACGGCCGCGTTCTCCGCCAGCTCGAAGCGGAACGAGTTGTCGAGCCGGTTCGAGAGCACGTTCGTCATCTGGTCGCGGCTCGTCTCGTACTCCGTCTCCACCCCGCGCGTGCCGTAGGCCGCCGCCTCGCACGAGACGGGCTGCCCGCGGAAGTCCACCAGCTGCTTCTCCAGCTCGCTGTCCAGCGTGCGCGTGCTCGGCGACAACGTCAGCAGCAGGTCCGTGGAGCGCGTCACCCGCAGCGCGTTGGCGCTGCCCGGGTACCGGTCGTTGTACGTCTCGATGTTGTAGGCGATGGACGGGATGGGGACCTTCGGCGCCATCTGGCCGACGATCTCGGTCGCCGTGGACGAGCCACGCGCCGCGCTGCCCGCCGGCTGCTTGCCGGTGAGGAAGTAGCGGTAGCCCACGTCGTGGCCCACCGTGTTCATGTTGATGCCGCGCACCACCGTCATCAGATCGAAGTGGTCGGCCAGCTTGCCCACCGCGGGCCCGAAGTCGATGTTCGAGCGCACCCCGTTCTTCTCGGGCACCACCGGCATCGCCGAGAAGCGCGAGTCGTTGATGAGGTTGTAGCCCGGGAGGATGAGCGTCTCGGTGATGCGGTCCGGCGTGAAGACGTTCGGGTCCTTCGGATCAAACGCCAGGAGCTGATCCCAGCCGCCCGAGAAGTAGACGAAGACGAAGCAGCGATCCGGCGCGGCCAGGCTCGCCTGCTGGGCAAAGGCACGGAAGGGCACGCCTCCAAGCAGGGAGGCGCCCATGAAGCCGGCGGCCGCCTTGAGGAAGGTGCGGCGCTCGGGGTTGGGAAGGTTCGGGTTCTTCTTCATGGCAGGGTTCCCCGAGGAAGCGTCAGTAGGTGAAGAAGCGCGAGTCCGTCATCATCGCGATGCACACGGCCGCGAAGGCCTGGTCCCGCTTCTTGATGGTCTCGGCGCGGGTGGCGGCCTGGGTGAAGAAGTTCTTCCACTTGAGCTGCTCGTCACCGGCCAGCGGCGCGCCCCAGAACCGAGTGGACAGGTAGACCACCAGGTCCGTCTTCTGCGCGTCGGTGAGCTTGGTCAAATCACCGATGGCGCCCGCGGGCAGCGTCCGGGAGAGCACCCGGGTGTTTGGATCCGTGAGGGTCAGCTCCGCGGCGGCCTGGGCCATACACACCTCGCGCGCCCCGTCCTCGAGGAACTTGGCGAACACGAGGTTGGGCTCGGTGTTCTCGCTGTTGATGTTGGCGAAGTCCGCCCGGCCCAGCGAGGGCGCCAGGGTGTCCAGCGAGGCCCACGGCCGGCCCACGGTGGTCCGGATGGACTGATCCAGCTGGCTGACGGTGATGCGGCGCGGGGCCCGGCCCACGGAGCCCTTCTGCAGCTCCGGGTCCGGCAGCGGGGTGACGGCGTCGTGGGGGTTGGCCACGGGCTCCAGCGTCCCGCTCAGGGGAGCCGTCGGAGTCTTGTCCGCGGACTTGGAGCAGGCGGGGGCCAGCGCGAGCAGCGCGAGCGCGACGAGGCGGCGCATCAGTCGATCCTCCGGTAGGCGTCACTCAGCAGCATCTCGAGGATGAGCGACTTGAGGCTGTGGTTGTGGCTCGCGAAGTCATGGGAGAGCCCGTTGAGGTACAGCTCCTGCTCCTGCGCCGTCATGGGCCGGCCGAGGAACTCGTTCCAGATGCGCTTCACGGTGCAGCGCTCCAGGTCGCCCGTCTGCAGCATGCGCTGCACGAGCAGCTCGGGGCCGCCCTCGATGTTCGCCTCCTCGTCCGCGGTGCGGTACAGGTACGTCTTGAGCATGCCCAGCGAGTTGGCGCCGTCGCCGTCATAGGCGGTCATCACGTACTGGCTGCACTCGCCGCCGCACGAGGTGTCGCCGTTGAGGGCGCAGTCGCGGCACTTCGGATCGAAGCGCGGGTAGCGCGAGGGGCTCATGAACAGGGCGTTGCGCTCGTCGAAGCGGCCCCAGTGCGCGCCGGTGGGCTCGATGGTGGCGTGGCAGTACTTGCAGCCACAGCGCTTGGCCAGGTTGTTCTCGCGGTTGCAGTCATCCTCCGGCGGGGGCATCGGGTCCGGCGAGGGGACGAAGGACTTGCACAGGAACGACTCGTAGAACTCGTTCACGCGCGAGCGCTCGGTGGGGAAGCGGTAGAGGAACTCGGGCGTGGTGAGCACTCCGGAGTGCTGAGGATCCCTCGTGTACTCGACCCAGGTGTCCACCTGATCATACGGGATGTTGGGGATCACATCCGGGTTGGACGGAGGGGTGATGGTGAAGACGCCCACGCCCTGCTGGTTGCGGTAGAGCTGGGACAGCGTGCCGTTCACGAAGGAGCGGCGCGTGGTGAGGATGTTGAAGTAGGGCTCGTCGCGGCGCACCACCGAGTCGGCGATCCGCTCCGGCTCCTGGTTGACGGCGTTGATGCGCGCGGTGAGCACGTTGGGCACCTCGCAGCGGCGCAGCCCCACGCCACAGCCGCACGTCCGGTCCCTGGAGAAGCGGGCCGTGTCACAGGACTCCATCGTGTAGGGGTTGGTGTCCCGCTCCTGCGCCTCGATGGCGCACACAGCGAACTGCGGCAGGCCCGAGTCGAAGAAGGGCGCGGGCTTCATCACATAGCCCTCGCGCTGGAGGCAGCCCTGCTGGGGCTTGTACGAGCCCTTCACCCCATTGGTGAGCTGGAGATCCAGCGTGCACCGGTCCAGCCGCGTCAGCTTGGTGCCCGCCGGGGGGCTGGGGTACGAGAAGGCGACAATCTTCCCGTTGGCGTCCAGCTCCTCCTGCGTGAGCACGTTGGTGGTGCTCTTGGCGGGATCCGGCAGGCACAGGTGCGGGTGGAGCTTGTTGTCGCCCAGCCGCCGCATGTCACAGAAGTAGAGCTGCTTGGCCTGGATGGCGCTCTTGGTGACGGCCGCATTGCAGTCGGTGATGGTGGCGTCCGTCGAGTCCAGCCGGGTGCAGGCGAAGAAGTTGGTGTCGTAGTCGAAGCTCACCGGCAGCGGCACGCCCTGAGCGTCCCTGCACGTCTTGACGGCCGGCTCGGCGTGCGGGTCCTCCGACTGGCTGTTGCAGGAGTCCTGCGGGATGAAGGCATTGCAGGCCGCGCCGTTGGTGCCGCGCAGCTGGACGCTGGGGTTGTTGCGGAACCCGAACGGATCATTCTTCTGCTTGTTGCTGTCCCGAGGGTCCGGGCCCACCACGCCCACGCCGCTCAGGCGGGTGTCGAACTGGTCATTGACGCTGGCGGAGATGTTCGTGCGCAGCAGCGCGCGGTGGTAGCCGCGCATGCGCGAGTAGAACTCCTCCGAGTTCATCATCTGCCGGATGTCGTCCTCGGAGATGGAGCCCTTGGCCTGATAGGCGCGGTACTCCTCGATGGTGGGCGGGCGGCCGAGCAGATCCAGCGAGAGCTGCCGCAGGTGGCGCTCCAGGGGGACCTGCTCCACGGGGCCGCAGACGGCCTCCTGGGCCCGGGAGGGAGCCGCCAGGAGCACCATCGCCAAGGCGGCAAGAGCAGACAGACAGCTACGTACGCGAGGCACTGGGACCTCCGTCGGGGGGTACTGGGTACTGGAAGACTCGGTAGCGAGTTATGCCCGGATTTCCGATCTTTTCCAACCAGTACTTCACACTCCGTGTAGGTACCCACATGGCCTACCTTTCGGGGATCAGTTGCAAGTGCGCGAGGTTCCAGACATTCAGGGGGCATGTCGAATGTGGCCCAAGCTCCTGCGTCCCGCGTCACGGATCGAACCTTCTACGTCTTCACGGGGGTGGTATCGGCGGCGGCGCTGGCGCTGCTGGGGTGGCTGCTGCTGATCCGGCACGGCGGAGCGGTGGGGGTGGACCTGCGGTTCATGCCGGCGGTGAACGCGAGCCTGAACGCGCTCTCGGCGAGCCTGCTGGTGGCGGGGTGGGTGGCGATCAAGCGCGGCGCGCGGCGGGTGCACCAGTACCTGATGGTGTCGACGTTCGCGTCCTCGTCGCTGTTCCTGGCGGGGTATCTGGCGTACCACTACGTGCACGGGGACACGAAGTACGCGGGCGACGGGCTGATGCGCACGGTGTACCTGGCGGTGCTGGCCAGCCACGTGCTGCTGTCGGTGCCGGTGCTGCCGCTGGCGATGGTGGCCTTCTACTTCGCGTGGAGGCAGGACTTCCGGCGGCACCGCAAGGTGACGAAGTGGCTGGCGCCGGTCTGGCTCTACGTGTCGGTGACGGGAGTGCTGGTGTTCTTCCTGCTGCGCGGCAGCCTCCCGGCCTCACCCTGAGTTCAAGCGCCCTGGGGCGCGAGAGGCTCAGGGGTAGGCGGTGAACTCAGCGGCTTCCTGGCGCAGCCAGCGCTCGAAGGCGTCGAACGTGTCCTGGGCGCCTTGGATGACGCGGGTGTCGAAGTGCTCGGAGGCGGCCTCGGCGGAGGCGTGGGTGACGGCCTGCCCGAAGGCGCGCCACATGGGGCCCACGTCCTCGCCGTAGGCGCGGAAGAAGGCGAAGTCCCCCGCGGGGACACCGTCGAAGTGGCGCTGGAGGTGGCGGAGGATGAGCTGCCCCCCGAGCGTGGCGCCCTCCATCACATAGAAGCAGCCGAGCGCCTCGGGAGCCCCCGTGAGCTGCGGCAGCGAGGTAGTGCGAGGCAATTGCGCGAGGGAGGCGGCGTCATGCCCGAGGGAGCACAGGTCCTTCGCGAGCAGCGGCAGCTTCCAGCGCTCAGCGGCGCGCAATTCGGGGAGCAGGTCCGTGAGGAGCAGGTCGAGCGAGGCCTCGAGCGGACCATAGAAGCCGTAGAGGGCTTCGAGGTGGTGCCGGTAGTGCTCGAGGGTAAGGCCCGGATCCATGAGGCGCACGGTGCGCTCGGCCCGCTCATGGTGGGGGCGTGTCTCAGCCCCCGAGCGGAGTGTCCACCACCTACCGAGTGGGCTTCGGGCGAAGCCAGCGGGTCCGGCCCTATCTCAAGAGATCCGCCGTCCCTCTGTCGCGCCCTGGTGAGCCTCGTGCTGCCCAACGGAGTGGCTCCCCCTGCCCAGAGCGCATGGCACCAACTGGTCTGACAACCAGACCGGTTCTCGGAGGCAGCGAGCAACAGGACTCCCTCGTAGACTCGGACTGCGGCCTTCCCCTCTCTGCGCACAGCATCCACACGAAGTGCGGGAGAGCCATTTCTCAAGCCACTGGAACGCTGGCGTCCACTCCCACCGATCCGGGTCCCGCGCCGCGCCCCACCGGAAAGGTCCGGTTTCATCTCGACCGCTGTGGACACGGCCATCAGGATCGAGCTTGGACCCCCTAACCTGCTCCCCTGCTCACACAAACGGGTGCCCCATGCTCTGGCGGATTCTCTGGAAGGTCGAAGCGCTGTTCCTTGCCGTGTTGGTGGGGTGCTCTACCGCCCAGCCAATTGTTCGGGTGGACTCGGGAGCAGAGGGAGAAACGCTGATCTACATCCCCCGCGCTGCGACGGCGGAGCCGGTGGAGGTGACACCGGAGCAAGTCACCGAGGCGATCCGGAGACTGGCGCGCGAGGTGCGCCTGACGGGTTCACCCCGGCAGACCGTGGAACGGCTGTTTCAACTGGACGCGCTCTATGGGGATTACCTCTACCTGCTGCGAGAGCGAAAGCTCGTCCCTCTGGAGTCGGGCGTGCCCCTGGAAGGAGCGTTGACGGAGGGGGAACAGAAGCTCGTCAGCCGTTACAAGGCATGGTGTCGCAGTGCCCAGGGTGTGGAGGGCGATTGCCTGGGGGCGCTCGTGGGGGGCAAGTACCTGGACATGCAAGGCCGGTACATGCTGGCCATGGCCTTGAGCAAGAGCCCCGTTCTGGAGGAGTTCCAGAAGGCGCTCGGCGACATGGTGAGCCTGCGGGCCGTCCTGCAAGCAGCGGTCGGCACTGTCGTGACGCTGCTCGTCTTGCTCGCGTTGCCTGAGCCCGTCACCAAGTTTGTGGCCGCGTGGGCGACTGCGGCGCTCGTGCTGTGGATCGGCGCCTTCACGCTCTACAACCTCGTGAAAGGCTGGTTCGAGCTGATGGAGGCGGTGAAGGTTGCCACCACCTTCGAGGAGATCCGGGAAGCGGGCGAGAAGTTCGGCCGGCTGTTCTCAGCTCAAGTGTCACTCCACGCGGCGGAGCAGGAAGGAGTCCTGTTGTCAGAGGTGGGCGCGGTGGATTCGGTGGCTGTGACGGCCGAGGGCTTCAGCGTGGCTCTGGCACCGGGCGCTGTGGCAATGGCGGCGCGCGGCGCGCGTGCTGGCCGCACCGAGAAGCACCACATGGCGACCCTCGCGAACAAGAAATCCGCCCTGCGAGGAGGCCCATGGACCCCCCTGTTCGAGGAGCTTTTCGCCAGGGCGGGAATGAGGCTGAAGGACCGTCAAAACATCGTGCCGATCCAGGGGCACAAGGGGCCTCATCCGCAGCGATACCATCAGATCGTCTACAGGCGCTTGGAGGAGGCGCTGGGAGACTGTAGCAGCATCGCGGAATGCCGGGCGCGGTTGGTGCCCGCGCTGGATGAACTCGCCAAGCTGATCTCGACGCCCGGAACGGAGTTGAACCGACTCGTCACCCTGGGGAAATGAAGCTAGAACTTCCCTATGGCCCAGCGTTACTTCGACCTGGCTGACGACCTCTATGTCCCCCTCCGCTGGTACTTGGCTACGCCCATCGACAGCCAGGGCCGCAAAGTGCGCGACTGGGACTTCAAGAGAGGAACGCCCGTGCATGTGGAAGGCCGGTTGAAGATCCCCCTCAAGATTGCAGGCAGGCCGCTGGACTTTTCCTGGGCGCTACTGAGTGTGCCCGTTGTCCACGTCAAGGTTGCTTCCATGCTGGCGGAGCGCGCCCCCGGCGACGTGCAGCTCATCCCCGCAGATATCGAGGGCCAATCGGATCAGTACCTCGTGCTCGTGGCAACGCGCCTCATCCGCTGCATCGACGAACAGGCGTCTGACGTGAGTTTCTGGACGCCAGAGCATGGAGTGCCCGACAAGGTCGGGCAATACATGGGCGTGGACCGCCTGCGCATCGACAAGCGGAAGGTGGGGAACGCCAAGGTCTTCCGTCCTGAGGGGTGGTCGAGCACCCTGATCGTCTCAGAGGAGATCAAGAACGCCTTCGAGGACATGGGCGTTACAGGCGCGCGATTTGAGGAGGTCTAGCGGCCCACCGGAAGTTGCGGGCCGCGCGTGAGATTGGCCCGGTTCCGTGGACATTGGGGTGATGCTGTCAACCTACCCGGTAGAGTCGGAGGGCGTTGGCCGAGGCGGGCGAGGCGCTGGTGGCCCACGAGCTGGTTCCCGGACTGCACTCTCCCAGCCCCCGCCACTCACCTGATCAGCTCTCCACACGATAGGGGGGTGGCGCTCCTCACCGGTGAGGAGCGGTGAGGGGGGGGTGGCGCTCCTCACCGGTGAGGAGCGGTGAGGGGGGCGCTCCTCACGTAAAAACCGTCCCACTGCTGGGACGTAGGCTCCAGAGCGCAACCAGCGCACACCCCGGAAAATCAAAGGGTTGTACCACTCCCGCCACTCCTCCCCTGCCCTCCCCCTCCGCGTAATCCCGCGGCATTCCAAGACATTTTTGGGAAACCGTCCCGCCGCCGGGACAGTTGTCTCACGCCTGGCACAGTTTTGGAGGGGGCCAGCCGGGCCCCGCTCCCATCGACGTGCCGGACGCCAAGTCCTTCTCCGCGTGCAGCGTGGACGAGCTGCGCCGGGCCCTCCAGGCCAAGCGCAAGCCCACCTCCAGCAAGCCGCTGCCGCCCGAGGCCGTGACGCTGGCGGATCAACTCAGCAAGGCGGTGACCAGCCGCTTCCAGAAGGGCGATCCGGTGAAGGTGCAGCTGCGCAACCACCAGGGCAGGGCGGTGCTCGACTTCCGGGGCATCCCGCTGGAGAAGCTGGCCAGGCTGGTGGAGGCACTGACGGTGGATGAGCCCCTCACGCTCATGGCGCGGCAGGAGGCACCCACGGCGTAAGCCTTGAGGCCTGAACGGCGGCACCGCGCTCCCGAGGCTGAGGAGCGCGGTGCTACTATTTCAGCGGCCTGCTAAGCCCCCTCGCCATGTCGATTCGCACCAAGGTCCTGCTGTTCGCGGGGGTGGCGCTCGGTCTCGTCGCCGCCTCGGGGACCGTGCTCCACCAGAGCGCCTCGCGCGCCGAGGAGCTCCGCGCCCAGCTCGTGGCCCTGGACAAGCAATTGGCCCTCTACTCCGAGCTGCAACACCAGGCGTGGCTCTACCTCGGGCGCCTGCTCCAGGCCGGCCACCTGGGAAATGACACGCGCGGGCTGCTGCGTGAGCACGAGCAGCTCCTCCACGAGAACCTCGAGAAGCTCCAGGACGGCCTGCGCGCCGAGCAGCAGTGGAAGGACGTTTCGGCAGGCCCCCACGAACACCAGCTCATCACCACCGTCATCGGCGCCCAGCGCCAGTGGGCCCAGGGTGTCGAGGTGGTGCTTCGTCCCACGGCGGCCAGCTCCACCCCCGCCACCAACGGCTGGTGGGAGCTGTTCTCCACCTATGATCAGGAGGTCAGCCCCCAGCTCGAGAAGGCCAGGGCCGCCGAGTTCGAGAAGCAGCGGCAGCTCCAGGCGCTGCTGGACGAGACACTCCAACGCGCCCAGCAGATCGGCCGTCTGGCTCCCTTCGTGGCCGCCCTGCCCCTGGGGATGCTGGCGGTAGCGCTCCTGGTGCCCTGGCTCCACGAGCTCCGGGAGCTGCGCGCGAGCGCCGAGCGCCTCGGCCGGGGGGACTTCTCGGCGCTCCTCCCCTCCCGGCGAGAGGATGAGCTGGGCTCGCTCGCCCAGGCCGTCAACCGGCTGGCGGAGGAGCTGCGCACCACCCTCCGCGAGAAGGAGCGCCTGCGCGATGGGGAGGTGGAGGCCGCCGAGCGCGAGCGCCGCCAGGAGGCGGAGACAGCCACGCGGGATTTCCTCCGGTACAACGCCGCCCTGGAGCAGATGGTGCGCGCTCGCACCGTGGAACTCGAGGAGGCGAACACCCAGCTGGCCTCCAGCCTGCGGCAGCTCCAGGGCATGCAGGCCCAGCTCATGTTCACCGACCGGCTGGCCTCCATGGGCCGGCTGGCCGCGGGCGTGGGCCACGAGATCAACAACCCCCTGGCCTTCGTCATCAGCAACCTCCACTACGTGCACAAGGAGCTGCAGCGCACCCAGGGCGCTCCCACCGAGGAGGACCGGAAGGAGCTGCTCACCGCCGTCTCGGAGGCCCGCGAGGGCGCCGAGCGCGTGCGCCTCATCGTCCAGGATCTCAAGACGCTGTCGCGCCCGGACGATGCCAGCACCGGCCTGGCGGACCTCAAGGTGGTGGTGAGCGCCGCGGTGAAGATCGCCGCGCACGAGATCCGCCGCCGCGCCCGGCTGGTGGAGGAGCTGGGCGAAGTGCCGCCCGTGCTGGGCAACGCCTCGCGCCTGGGGCAGGTGTTCCTCAACCTGCTCATCAACGCGGCGCAGGCCATCCCCGAGGGGCACGTCGAGGAGAACGAGATCCGCATCACCGCGCGCCTGGAGACGCCGGCGCACGTCGTCGTGGAGCTGCGCGACACGGGGTGTGGCATCGCCCCGGAGCACCTGGAGCGCATCTTCGATCCGTTCTTCACCACCAAGCCCGTGGGCGAGGGCACGGGCCTGGGGCTCTCGCTCGTGCACAGCATCCTCACCGCGCTGGGAGGCTCCATCACCGTGCAGAGCCAGGTCGGCCAGGGCACCACCTTCCGCGTGAGCCTGCCCGCCGCCAAGGTCCTGGGCTGAGCCCCTGCCCTACACGGCCGGCAGGCGCTCCAGCAGGCTCACCAGGTGCGGGGTGTGGATGGGCTTCTCGATGAACGGGGGGCGCACCGTGTCCAGAAAGCTCCGGACCTCCTCCGTGAACGCCCCGCCCGTCATGAAGGTGACGCGCCGGGCCTGCTCCGGATCGAGCTGCACCAGCCGCTCGTGGAACTGGGGACCGCTCATCTCCGGCATCATCAAGTCGCAGAGGATGGCGTCGAAGCGCTGGCCGGTGGACAGCAGCGCCACCGCCTCTCGCGCCCGGTCAATCGTGGTCACCTCGTACCACTCGCTCAGCGAGCGCTTGAGGGCCTGACCCACCGCCGCCTCGTCGTCGATGACGAGCACCCGCTGGCCCTGCCGGAGCTGCCGTAACTCGGCCCTCTGCTCCTCGGCGGCCCGGCCCGCGGCTGCCTTCAGGCGGACCCAGAACACGGTGCCTCGCCCGGGCCGCGCCTCCACCCCGATGCTTCCTCCCATCTCGGTCACCAGGCGGCGGCAGATGGACAGGCCCAGCCCTGTGCCCACTCCCTGGGGCTTGGTGGTGAAGAACGGCTCGAAGATGCGCTCTCGCAGCTCGGGCGGAATGCCTGGCCCGGTGTCGTGGACCTCCACACGCACCCCGCCGTCCCCCAGCGGCCGCGTCACCACGCTGATCTCATGCTCGCTGCTGCGGCCCGCGGGCAGGGCCTGGGCCGCGTTGATGACCAGGTTGAGGATGATCTGCCCGAGCCGGGCCTCGCTGGCATGCACCAGCGGCACTTCGCCGTAGTCCTTCGTGAGCCGGGCGGAGTGGAAGACGTGGTTCCACGCCAGGCGCAGCGACGAGTCAATCACCCGGTGCAGATCCGTGGGCCCGAAGGCCTGGGTCTCCGGCCGGGAGAAGATCTTGATGTCGCGGACGATCTCCCGGATGCGCTGGGCGCAATCCATCGCGCTCTCCAACGCCTGGCTGCCCTCCGGGGATACTCCGTGAGCCTGCGCGTCGCGGAGCCCGAAGTCCAGGTCCAGCAGCAGCGAGGCCAACGGGTTGTTGATCTCATGGGCCACGCTGGCGGCGAGCGTGCCCAGCGAGGCCATCCGGTCCGCGATCAGCAGCTGCTCCTGCATCTGCCGGCGCTCCCGGCGGACCTGTGCCTCGCGCAGCTCCCGGGCCACGGCCGGCACCAGCCGCACGAGCCGATCCTTGAGCAGGAAGTCATGAACCCCCGCCTTCATCGCCGCCACCGCGGTGTCCTCGCCAATCGTCCCCGACACGATGATGAAGGGCACGTCCAGCCCGCGCCGGTGCACCCGGGAGAAGGCCGCCAGCCCGTCGAAGCGTGGCAGCGAGTAGTCGGCGATGATGACGTCCCACGAGCCCACGTCCAGCTCGCGCTCGAAGGCCTCCGGCGTCTCCACCCGCTGATGGACGACGCTGTAGCCGCCGCGGCGCAGCTCGCGCAGCAACAGCGCGGCGTCATCCTCGACGTCCTCGACAATTAGCACGCGAAGTGAAGTCTCAGCGCTCATGACATGCCCCCCGCCCTGCGTGGCGCCGACTCGTTGAGATCGTTCATGGCTCACCTCCCGCTGGCCTGTGCCGTGGTCCTCGGCGGCCGCGGGAGCTCGTTCAAGGTGAAGAAGAAGCGGGCGCCCTCGCCGGGCTGGCCCTCGCCCCAGATACGGCCGCCGTGGCGGCGGATGATGCGCTGCACGGTGGCCAGCCCCACGCCGTTGCCCTCGAACTCCGCCTGCGCGTGCAGCCGCTGGAACACGCCGAAGAGCTTGTCCCCGTAGGCCATGTCGAAGCCCGCCCCGTTGTCCCGCACCACGTAGGTGCGCACGCCCCGCTCGTCCTGCGTCGCGCTGAGCTCGATCTCGGCCACCGGGCGCTCGCGGGTGAACTTCCAGGCGTTGCTCAAGAGGTTCTCCAGCACGGAGCGCAGCAGATGCGGATCCCCCTCCTCCACCAGCCCAGGCTGAACGTTCAGCTTCACGGCGCGCTCGGGCTGCAGCCCTTGGAGCTGCTCCACGATGGAGCTCGCCATCGCGGACAAGTCACACGGGCGGCACACCAGCTGCGTGCTGTTGACGCGAGAGAGCGCCAGGATTCCGTCGATCAGCTCGGACATGCGCTTGGAGCCGCCGATGATGCGCCGCAGGTAGTCCTCCCCCACCGCGTCGAGCTGCCCCGCGCAGTCCTCGAGCAGCGCGTCGCTGAAGCTGGCGATGCTGCGCAGCGGGGAGCGCAGATCATGCGCCACGGTGTAGGCGAAGGCCTCCAGCTCGTGGTTGGAGTACTCGAGCTGCGCCGTGCGCTCGGCGATGCGCTGCTCCAGCTCCGCGTTGAGCCGGCGCACCTGCTCCTCGGCCTCGCGGCGCTGGGTGATGTCCGTGATCATCGCCAGCGCCCCGAGGTAGCGCCCCTGCTCGTCGATCATCGGCGTCGTGGAGATGGTGGTCCACAGCACCGTGCCGTCCCTGCGCAGGAACTTGCGGTCGTGCACCTCCACCGCGGGAGCATTCGGCCCTGGCTCGAGCAAGGAGCGCGCGTGCCGCTGACCCTCCTCGGGCAAGAAGGTGAAGAGGTGTTTGCCCAGCATCTCCTCGACGGAGTAGCCGAGCAGCTGCGCCAGGTACCGGTTGACGTAGGTGGTGTGCCACGTGGGATCGACGGTCCAGATTCCCTCCTGGGCGGTGTCCACCAGCAGCCGGAAGGAGGCCTCGGTGCGGCGCTTCTCCGCTTCGCTCTTGTACTGCGCGTCGATGTCCCGGGTGAGCGACATGGCCCCGAGGAGCTTCCCCTGCTCGTCCCTCACGGGCAGGCAGGTGCAGCGGATGTGGAGCCCCTGGGGGAAGTTCGCGTTGCGCACGAACATGTCCACGTCCCGGGCTTCCTCGCCCCGGATCGCCTTCGACAGAGGCATCTCCTCCCCGGGGAAGAGGGTGTGCTCGTCCGGGCGGAAGATGCCGTGGCGGCTGGCCCACTCCGAGGGGGGTGCGCTCATGCTCTCGCCGACGGCGAACACCTTGCGATCAAAGGCGCTCACGTAGACGAACTGCCCGGTGGCCTCCAGGATGGATACCCCCTCGGACATGTTGTCGAGGATGGCGCGCAGCAGCGGCTGGTGGCGGGCCTGGAAGAGCTCTTCGCTCAGCGGGATAGCGGGAGTCATCAAGGCGGGCACAGCATTCATGGATCTCGGTCCAGGGCGCAAACGTGAGGCAGGCCTGGCCGGCAGCCGCGGGGTCATGACGCACCCTACAGCCCTCACCCCCGCTGACAGGCAGCACTCCTTGGGCTTTGACGCTCGCGGGGCCATCGGATCCGTGGAGCGTGAAATATTCTCTCCGACCTCCGCCCACATCGTCGGGGGAGCAGACTGAGTATCAACTCGCTGCCGCTTCGCCTTCAGGCGCCTCCGGCCCCTCGTCCCCGTCGTCCGAGAGCGTGTCCACGCCCTGGGGAGCTCCGTCCACCCAGGTGACGACGTTGCCCACCGTGGCGGGCACACGCGGCCCCGGAGTCACCACCCCCGTGAGGTTGAGCGGATCCACCGCCGACAGCTGCACCCTCAGGCCCGAGGGCGCCTGGCGCCGCACCGCTCGCGCCATGTCCACCGCCTCGGGCAGCGCGAACTGCTCGCCCACGAAGCCCGAGACGAAGCGCCCGCCGCGCACCTCCCCGCGCGCCTCCATGCGCCGGTACACGAACAGCAGCTCACGCCAGGTGGGAGCCAGCGCCTCGCGCATCGCCAGATCTCTCCAGACGATGCCGTAGCGCTGGAGGAACAGGCGCGCGAGCTGATCCAGCACCTCGTCGCTCTGCTTCGGCTCGGAGGGCACCAGCAGGCTCCAGCGCCCCGGGCCGCCACGCTGCAGCAGCTTCTGGCGCCGCCGCTGGGCCGGGCTCTGCAGCACGCGCAGGTTCTGCACCGCGTCCGCCGTGACGAGCCCTCGGGCCACCAGCTCCCACAGCGCGTCCTCCACCTCCGCCGGCAGCCGGCGGGCGCGAGACACCAGATCGTTGAAGAAGCACGCCCCGCGCTGCTCCAGCACGGACACCACATCCCGCGCCGCGGCGGACAGGTCCGGCGGCAGCCACACGCCTCCATCCGAGAACAGCGCGTTCGGCCGAGCGGCGGCCAGCATCCAGTCCAGGTTCTCCCGGCGCGTGAAGGTGAGGCTCGCGTTGCGCGTGGGCTGCGGCGCGCGGGCCCGCGGGGGCTCGGGCACCGGCGGTGTCACCGGTGCGCCTCGGCGAGGCCCCGGTGGAGGCTTCGCGTCCTTCACCGTCAGCCGGCCCCAGGCCACCTCTCCGCCGTAGCAGGCGCGCTCCAGCAGCTCGCCCGTGTAGCCCTTCATGCGCGAGGGCAGCAGGAAGCGCTCCCAGGCGGAGGCGGGTGCCTCGTAGCCCTGGAGCAGCGAGACAGCCTTGAGCAGGCCCGTGGAGCCTCGCAGCGCGTCCACCTCCTCCAGGTGGTGCCACCGGAAGAGGAAGCGCATGAAGTCCTGCGCGCTCAGCGGTTCAATCTCCTTGCGCAGCCTGCCCACCGTGAGCCGATGGATGCGCTGGAGCAGGCGCCGGTCACACCACTCGAGCGGCAGAGGCGCATCCGGCGCGCGAGGAGCCCCCTCGGGGCGGAACTGGCCTCGGAGGATGCCGCCGGTGCTCTCCAGGTTGTGCAGGGCGAGGTTCACCTCGGACTCGTCCAGCAGCGTCAGCCGCGCCAGCTCGCCGGCCGTGGTGGGCCCCAGCATCTCCATGTACCCGCGCACCACCTGGAGCACCGCCGCCTCGCGCTCCATGGGCTTGTCGCCCTCCAGCACCGGCAGCGGCGGCTGCGGCACCACGTCCGGGAAGAGCGCTCGCACCGCGCTGCCCCGCTCGGCCGGCACCAGGAAGCGTCCACCCGGCAGCTCCAGCCACGCCACCCGTCCCTGCTGGAAGAGCGGCACCTCCAGGCCTCGCGGCACGTCCGACGAGCGCAGCAGCACCAACTGCAACAGCGCGTCGTGCAGCTCGTCCGCGTCCCGCATCGGCGGCGCCGCGTCCTCCACCACCTGGGCGATGGCCGCCGAGTCCAACGCTCCGAAGGCCGCCGCGTCCTCGGCAGGCATCGCCCGCCGCAGCGCCACGTTGCGCACCCGCCGCTCCTCCGCTGGCGCATCATCCAGGAAGGTGTACGGCATGCTGTGGATCATCTGGTGCGCGAACACGCTGGGCTCCGGCACGTCCCGGGCCTCCAGGCGGATGCGCCCGTCCTTGATGCGGCGCAGCACCTCGCGCAGGCCGTCCACGTCCATGGCCTCGCGCAGGCAGTCGTCCATGGTCTGCTTCACCAGCGGATGGTCCGGCAGCTCGATGTCCCCTCCGCCGTGGTTGTCCTGGCAGCCCACCTGCGCGGGGAAGACGGCCGCGAGCAAGTCCTCGCTCCGGGCGCGCTGGAGGTTGGGGGCCACGCGCTTGCCCCCGGAGAAGCGGTTGAGCGCCAGCGAGCGCGTCGCGTTCCACCGGAAGCGCGTGCCGAACAGCGGCGCCTGGAGCACCGCCTGCACCAGCACCTCCTCGGCGTTGTCCGGATGGAGGAACTCGAAGATGTCCCCCAGCGGGAACGAGTGCTGCTCGCCCAGGGACAGGAGGATGCCGTCCTCGGTGGCCGCCGCCTGGAGCTCGAAGTCGAACGAGCGGCAGAAGCGCTTGCGCAGCGCCATGCCCCACGCGCGGTTGATGCGGCTGCCGAAGGGCGCGTGGATGATGAGCTGCATGCCGCCCGCCTCGTCGAAGAAGCGCTCGGCCACCACCGTGGTGTGGCTGGGCACCACGCCCAGCATCTTCTGCCCCAGCCGCAGGTAGCCCAGCAGCGCATCCGCCGCCGGAGCGGGCACCCGGAGCTGCTTCTCCAGGAAGGCCGCCGGGTTGTCGTGGCGCAGCAGCTCCTCGCGCAGCCGGCCCACCTGCAGGGACAGCTCGTCCGTGCGGCCCGGAGCCTCGCCGCGCCAGAAGGGCACCGTGGGCGGCGCTCCCTTCGCGTCCTCCACCTGCACCGTGCTGCCCACCACGCGTTGAATCCGCCACGCCGTGGAGCCCAGCAGGAAGATGTCTCCCGGCGAGGACTCCACCGCGAAGTCCTCGTCCAGCTGCCCCACCACCTTGCCCTCGGGCTCGGCGGTAACGGCGAAGCTGAAGGTGTCCGGAATGGCGCCGCCGTTGGTGAGCGCCGTAATCCTCACCCCGCGCCGCCCCTTCAGCCGGTGGTTCACCCGGTCTCTGTGCAGGTGCACGCCGCTGCGGCCCCGGCGCAGGGAGATGCCCTCCGAGAGCGTCTCCAGCACCGCCTGGTACTCCTCCCACGTGAGCTCGCGGTACGGGTAGGCGCGCTGGAAGACGGCGAACAGCTCCCGCTCGTCCCACTCCTCGCAGGCGCAGGCGGCGACGATCTGCTGCGCCAGCACGTCCATGGGCTTCTCGGGGATGCGCACCGCGTCCAGCTCGCCCTCGCGCACGGCGTTGAGCAGCGCGACGCACTCCACCAGCTCGTCCCGCGTCATCGCGAAGAGGAGGCCCTTGGAGATGCCTCCCTTGTAGTGGCCGGCGCGGCCCACCCGCTGCAGCAGCACGGAGATGGCCTTGGTGCTGCCCAGCTGCACCACCAGATCCACGTTGCCCACGTCGATGCCCAGCTCCAGCGACGCGGTGGCCACCATCGCCGCGAGCTGCCCGCTCTTGAGCCGCTCCTCCGCCGCCAGGCGAATCTCGCGCGACATGCTGCCGTGGTGCGCCGCCACCTTGTCCTTGCCCAGCCGCTCGCCCAGATCGTGCGCCACGCGCTCGGCCATCTTCCGCGTGTTGACGAAGATGAGCGTGGTGCGGTGCGAGGACGTGAGCTGCACCAGCCGGTCGTAGATCTGCCCCCACATCTCGTGCGAGGCGATGGAGCCCAGCTCCTCGTCCGGAATCTCCACCGTCATGTCCCACGGCCGCAGGTGCCCCACCTCCACGCGCTTGCACTCCACGTGGGAGGCGCCCGTGAGGAAGGAGGCAATCTTGTCCAACGGCTTCTGCGTGGCCGACAGGCCGATGAGCTGCGGGCGCACCTCCGTCAGCACCTTGAGCCGCTCCATGGAGAGCGTGAAGTGGCTGCCTCGCTTGTCGCGGGCCAGCGCGTGGATCTCGTCCACGATGACGGTGTGCACCGCGCGCAGCGTGGCCCGGGCCCGGTCCGCGGTGAGGTAGAGGTAGAGCGACTCCGGCGTGGTGATGAGGATGTGCGGAGGCCGCTTGATCATCTGCGCCCGCTCGGAGGCCGAGGTGTCCCCGGTGCGCACCTGCACGCGCAAGTCCTGGGGCATGTAGCCCTCGGCGCGGGCGCGGGCCAGCAGCTCCTCGAGCGGCTGCAGCAGGTTCTTCTGCACGTCGTTGCCCAGCGCCTTGAGCGGCGACACGTACAGCACCTGCGTACGGTCCGGCAGCGTGCCCTCGAGCGCCTGCCGGAAGAGCCCATCCAGCGCGGCCAGGAAGGCCGTCAGCGTCTTGCCGCTGCCGGTGGGCGCGGCGATGAGCACGTCATGCCCGCCCTGAATGAGCGGCCAGCCCTCCACCTGGGGGCGCGAGGGCTCGCCCAGCCGCTCCGCGAACCAGCGCCGCACCACGGGGTGGAACGGTGCGAGGGAAGGATGCGCCGCCTCGGCGGCGTGAAAATCGATCGAGATCTGCGGGGCCATGGCGCTCCCTCCAGCCTGAACACAGGTGCAGGGCGCCGTCAATGCAGCAGTCCGCCCGCCTGTCAGCTCCGCGAGGAGTCCTACCCCGGGCTCCAGCGCGACTCGCGCGGCGTCACACCTGGAGCGACAACTCCCACCTTGGCCTCAGGCTCAGCCCGCGGCGGCCGCCTCCACGGGGCGCCGGCCAGCGGGCTCCCAGCGGACCCGGAAGGTGGCCGCGGTGCCGTCGAAGGCGATGGGCTCCACGTGAATCCCGGTGGCGCCGGAGCCTCGCAGCGTCTCGGCGATGAAGCCGCAGGAGAAGAAGGGGTTGTCCGCGGACACGTCCTTCATCCACAGCGTGGCTTCCTGGAGCCCCAGCTCCTTCACCCGCACCTCATTGAAGTTGTTGCCGGCCCGAGCCCCATGAGAGACGCGCTCCAGCGTGCCTCGCGGGCCCAGGTGCGCTACGAGCGCCATGCTCGCGCGGCCCACGGCCGTCTGCCGGTAGCCCTGCACATAGCGCTCGCCCAGCCCAAAGTAGGCGACGTCCGGAGAGGCCTTGGGGAAGACATCGGGCGCGGCCACTCGGAGGAAGGAGCGCCACTGCTCCAGTGAGTAGGAGGGCCGCAGCGGCTCGGAGAGATCCAACCCCACCGCCTTCAGGCCGCGCCGGCCCTCGGACGTCAGGTGAGGTCCGAGAGACCGGACGAAGAGGGCCTCCACGGACTGGGCGAAGACGAGCTTCTCGTTCGGCATGCCCTGGAGCCTGACAGGGCTGTCCGCCAGGAAGCGAATGGCCCCCGCCCCCATTGGTTGGGTGGTGGAAGCTCGGACCTCTCGCGCGGCTCCGAGGTGCCATGAGAGGGCAACGGATTGTCCGCTGGCGGTCACCTGGGGCCGTAGCTTGGGGAGATTTGGGGTTCGAGGGATGAGCAAGCACCCCGGAACACCGTGGGTGCTGCCCCGTTTCCGGGCCGCACCCTTTCGCGGTATGTGAAGCCCAGCCCCGAGCCTCCCATGCCTCCTCGCGCCCCATGCCGCCCCCTGCCCGCTGATGGCCGCTTCCTCCAGTCCATCGCTCCCACGCCGCTGGTGTCCGTGCGCCTGCACGAGGAGGGGCCCACCATCTGGTGCAAGCTGGAGTTCCTCAACCCGAGCGGCTCCACCAAGGATCGCATCGCCCGCTACATGCTCGAGAAGGCCTGGCGGCTGGGCGAGCTGCACCCGGGCGGCGAGGTGGTGGAGGCCTCCAGCGGCTCGACGAGCATCGCGCTGGCGCTGGCCTCGGCGCAGATGGGGCTGAGGTTCACCGCCGTCATGCCCGAGGGCGTCACCGACGAGCGCGTACTCACCATCCGCGCGTACGGCGGAGACGTGGTGCTGGTTCCCCGAGGCGAGGGCATCCGCAGCGCCATCGCCAAGGCGGCGGAGCTGGCCCGCGAGCGCAAGGCCTTCGCGCCGCGCCAGTTCGAGAACCCCGACAACGCCGAGGCCCACCGGGTGTGGACAGGCCAGGAGATCCTCTCGCAGATACCGGGCGGGCTCGTGCACGGCGTGGTGAGCGGCGTGGGCACCGGCGGCACGGTGGTGGGCCTCTACCAGGCCTTCGCCGAGGCCGGCTGCCCGGTGACGCCCTTCGTGGCCAAGCCCATCGCGGGGCTGGGCAGCGACATGGAGTGCTGCAGCTTCAGCTCGCGCGTGCCGGGCGTGGTGGACGGGCTGTCCACGCTCTACCGGCAGGCGGATCTGCCGGGGCTGGTGGAGCTGAACGTCTCGGACGAGGTGGCCATGAGCACCGCTCGGGCGCTGATCCGGCGGGGCTTCCCCGTCGGCCCCTCGTCCGGCCTCAACTACGCCGCGGCGGTGGAGGCCTCCCGGCAGCTCGGGCCCAGCGCGCAGGTGGTCACCGTCTTCCCCGACCGCATGGAGCGCTACTTCTCCACCGAGCTCATCCAGCCCAAGCGCTGAGCGCCCATAAAACCGCCGGAGCGCACCGTGTTCGAGCCGTATGTCCGGGCGGCGGGGACTCGCCAGCCGGGCATCGGGTTGGGGTACCGCTCACACGAGCATCTTCAGCCGCGTCTCGTGCACCGGCTCCGAGGAGGCGGTGCCGGGCTTCTCGCGTTCGGCGGAGCGCAGCAGCCGCAGGATGGCGGGCCCCAGCACATCCAGCTCGGTGGACACATACATCTCCGTGCCGAACCGATGGATGGTGTCCGTCTGCTGCTTCAGGATGCGCGCGTCCTGCGAGAAGATGTGCAGCGCCACAGGCATGAGGAACGGCTTCACCAGCCAGTGGGGAATGGGCAGCCGGAACGTCACCACCGCGTAGACGAGCGTGTCCCAGTCCGACACCGGCGTCATCGCCGACGTCACCATCAGGTGGCTGTCATTGCCGATGCGGTACTCCACCTGGGCGATGGAGGGCAGCAGGAACCGGTCGAAGTGCTGCACCACCCCGCCGCCCGGCGCCAGCACCTTGCCCACGAGCCCCTTGGGCCGAGGCTCGCCGATGTACTCGGCCTCCACGCGATCCGAGCTCCGCCGCACCACCACCTCAATCTCGTTGCTCTTCTTCGCCGTGCGGAACAGGCCGCCGTGGAGGAACGCGGTGTGCGGCACATCCAGCGTGTTCTCCAGCGTGGCGTGCAGCGAGCCGGGCGCCCTCAGCGTGCGGCGCACCGTGCTGTAGCCGCGCTCGCCCAGCAGCGGGAAGCGGTAGGGCTCCGTCGCCGGCTCCACCCCCGGCGTTGAGTACACCCAGACGAAGCCATCCACCTCGCGCGCCGCGTACGAGGCGGCACAGCGGGCCCTGGCGCGCGTGTCTCCCGACAGGCCTGGAATGGCACGGCACTCGCCCGCCGAGTCGAACGTCCACCCGTGGTAGCCGCACTGGAGCTGGCCACCCGCCACCTTCCCCAGCGACAGCGGCACGTTGCGGTGGGGGCAGCGGTCCAGGAGCGCGGCGGGCTGGCCTCCCGCTCCTCGGAAGAGCACCAGCGGCGTGCCCTGCAGCGTGCGCGCG
>NZ_JBJMQP010000237.1:0-3511 GCF_045802625.1 Hyalangium sp.
CCCGCAGGGAGGCGCTGCGGCACCCCTTCACTCAGCAAGAGGGACCGGTTACCTCCAGTCGGGGTGACTTTAGACCACCCTTTGAGCGGCGGGGAGGAGAACGCCGGAGCCAACAGTCTCCGGCGTTCTCGGCCTCACTGCGGCAGCTGTCAGGGTGTCTTGGGCTGTTGTTGCTTGAGGCTCGCCTCCAGCGCGGCCCACTCTGGGGGATCGAGGCGGCCGTTGAGGTTCTTGTCCCAGCGCTGGAGCGCTCGGGTCATGGCCTCCGAGACGAAGAGGCTCTCAGCGGTCCGCATCTTCGTCTTCTCCTCCTCATCGAGCACGCCATCGCCATTCTCGTCGAACTTCTTGAGGGCGTAACTCCGAGCAATGGCGCGCACGGCCTCGCGATCGTTGAGGGCGGCCTGCATCTCGCCGGCATCGAGCGTGCCGTTTCGATCGAGGTCGTACTTTGCCATGAGCGCCTGCCGCTCGCTCTGGAAGCGGAGCTGGATGTTCTTGCGCAGCAGCTCGCGCTCGGCGGGATCGATCTGCTTGTTGCCGTTCACATCGTAGCGCTCGAGGACGTGCGGCGTGGGATCGGACTGAAGCGGCGGACGGTGCCAGCCGGGCTCAGGCTCAGGCGCGGGAGAGGTGTTCTCCTGCTCGGGCATCCCGGAGCAGCCTACGAGGAGGGCAGTGACAGCGGTCAGGATCGTCGTCTTCATGGTTTGTTTTGGGCTCCCCCGCTAGTGGAGTGTCCACGAAGTTGTTGGACAAAGTCAGGCGAAGTGCCGCGCCACCCACTCGTGCATCTTGGAGCGGGTCCAAGACCAAGTGAACGGGTGGGCATAGAGGCGATTGTACTCGGGCCAGCTCGCATTGAGGTGGGCGATGAACTCGGAGCGGCTGGCCCAGTCTCCTCGTTGGAGATAGCGCGCTGCGAAGGCGCGTAGCAGCAACTCGGCCTGATCGAGCCAGGAGGAATGGGCCGGGGTGTAGAGCACCCGCACATGCGGGGCATTGTCGCGCAGCCAGTCGCGCGTCTGCTGAGCAATGTGGCTGGAGCCGTTGTCCCAGATGAGATGGATGCGTCGCGCATCGCGATGGTCGCCAAGCACTTGGGGGAGCACTGCCCGCAAGCAGGCGCCGTCATTGCGCTCCAAGCACCAGCCCCGCATCCGGCCTGAGTGCACCACCAACTTCACCAGGAAGTTCACCGTGCCATGCCGTACGTACTCGAACTCCCGTCTCTCGATATGGCCCGGCCGCGCGGAGCGCGTGGGGCACCTTCGCTCCAGCACCTGGATGTTGGGCTTCTCGTCCAGGCACAACACCACCTCGCCGCGCTGGGCCAAGGCCTGGGCACGCTCGTAGCACCAGAGAACCTGCGCCGCCTGGTGACGGAAGGTGTCGTCAGGCGTCGGTGTCTTCCAGTAGCGAGAGCGGTGCGGCTGCAGGTCCGCATCCCTGAGAATGAGGGATACCTCGGAGTGGGAGAGGCTGGGGGCGATGCCTCGCAGTTGAGCGGCGCGAGCCAGGCTGCGGGTGGACCAGTGCGTCATGTGCAGCCCGACCCCGGCTGGCTCGCAGCAAGCCAGGCGAACCACTTCGACGCGCTGGAGGGGGGGAAAGCTCCCGCGGACGGCCGGAGCGCGGTGCATCCTTTACGACGTCCGCTCCGAGTGCTTCGAAGCGACGACACAGCGCCCAGATAGTCCGCCGATCCTGACCGAGCTGCTCGGCCAACTCGGACACGATGGTGTCCGGGTCCGTCATGGCCAGCAGGATGCGCGCTCGGCGCGCCATGCGTTGCTCGGTACGTCCGTCTCGCACCAGGCTCTCGAGGTAGTCAACCTCGGCGGGCTTCAGATGGATCAGCCGCGGGGGGCGTCTTCTCATCGAGAAGAGCTATGCATCCCCCGCGACTATGTCTACTCACTTCGTAGACACTCCACTAGCCACCGCGGGCAATGAGGTCTTGAATGAAGGAGATGAGCTGGTTGGCTCGCGGCGCGTTGATACCCTTGCCCCGCTGAGCCTCAAGCTCGTGGATCAGCGCCTCGAGCACGTTCCGCTCGACATGGATGAGACCACGCGCACGGCTGGCTTCCGCTTCCCGGAGCTTCGTGTCGAGCGAGTTCGCCAGGCCGGGATTCCGGATGAGGCCCATCCGCAGGAGCCGCTCCACGAGCTTCCTGAGGCTCGAGGGGTCGGCATGGATCTCGAACTGGCAAGCCGTTACCGCGCTGTTGTTCAGGTGGTCCGCCGCCGTCACCGCCACGGTGTGGACACCTGGCGTGTACTGCATCATGTCGAGGGTGGCCCCCTGGGTGATGGGCACCGGCCCGGTCTCGGTGAGGACGCCATTGATGGTGGCGCTGACGGATGCGACGCCAGAGCCGAGCGTCCCGTCGCCCACCCCGAAGTCGACCCTAGAGGTTTCGTCGGGAGTGAAGCTCCGGTTGAAGGGAGGCGTGTTGCACGTGACCACCGGTGCCGTGGTGTCGAGGTACGCCTCGACCGTGTGGCTCGCTTCCGGCGTGCCGACAGGCAGCGGCTCCGTCGGAAAGGTGTGGCACGGGTCGGATGAACGGTATTCCACGAAGTAGCGCCCATCCGGGCCCTGCAGGGAGAAGGGCTTGCCCTGCACTGCGGCCATGAAGTCGGGGGCCGTCTGAGGGTCGGTGTAGATCCGCCGCTGCAGGCCGATGGCGCTGTCCGGGAAGGACCTTTCAGCGGGCAGGTCGTGAGCCGTCAGCGTGAAGCTGTGGCCCGGCCCGACGAAGAGTTGGCCTCCCTGGGTGTAGACATTGCCGGTGAGTGCGTGCTTGCTCGTCGGTGCCTCCGGGTCGTTGTCCTCGTCGGGGCTCGGCGCGTCCTCGAGGTCCGGGAACTGGGGACTGCCAGGGTTGAGGTACGGATTCTCCCAATCCTGGAAGAGGACACGGAACGCGGGCCGCAGGGCGCAGCTCTCCCAGATGGGGAAGTTGCCGTTGCCCCCCGTCTTCATCGGCGGCCGTACGCCGAACACCGGCTGGCCGTCCTGGCGCCACGCGTGATCGCCGTCGATGAGGTTGAGCCAGCTGGCGCTCGTGCCCTTCGTCTGCGTCACGAGGATGTTGTCTCCACTGTGATAGGTGGAGATGTCTCGGTGCAGGATGTCCTTCAGCATCTGGTCCAGCTGCGGGCCGTCGAGGAGCACCAGCTTCGCCGTGGTGAGCGTGTTGCGCATCGCCTGGAAGCGCTGGGAGTCGAACTCGGCCGTATCCAGGAGCCGCCCGCAGCCGCTCGGAAGAGGAGGCTCCTCGTAGTGGTGGGGGGCTCCCGCGAAGCCCATATATTCATCCAGTGCGGCGTGCTCGCCATGTGAGAAGAGCCCCACCGTCACCGAGCCAATCTTGGGCAGATCCAGATTGATCGACGGCAGGCACATGAGCGCCGAGGGGGCGTCGACGATGTTCTCGAGCTGCTCGATGTCGATGTCCATCGCCTCGGAGATCAAGTCGACGATGAGATCGGTGAACCACTC
>NZ_JBJMQP010000238.1:0-27640 GCF_045802625.1 Hyalangium sp.
CATGGCCTCCAACCTCACCGCCCAGGTGCGCAACATCGCCCTGGTGACCACGGCGGTGGCCAATGGCGATCTGTCCAAGAAGATCACCGTGGACGTGAAGGGAGAAATACTGGAGCTGAAGAACACCATCAACACGATGGTGGACCAGCTCAACTCGTTCGCCTCGGAGGTGACGCGCGTCGCCAAGGAGGTGGGTACGGAAGGAAAGCTGGGCGGCCAGGCCGAAGTGCGCGGCGTGTCCGGCACCTGGAAGGACCTCACGGACAACGTGAACTCCATGGCCCGCAACCTCACCACCCAGGTGCGAGGCATCGTCAAGGTGGTGACCGCGGTCGCCAACGGCGACCTGAAGCAGAAGCTGGTCGTGGATGCCAAGGGCGAGGTCGCCGCGCTCGCGGAGACCATCAACAACATGACCGACACGCTGGGCACCTTCGCCGAGCAGGTCTCCACGGTGGCCCGCGAGGTGGGCGTCGAGGGGAAGCTGGGCGGTCAGGCCCGTGTGCCCGGTGTCGCGGGCACGTGGAAGGACCTGACGGACAACGTGAACTTCATGGCCTCCAACCTCACCACCCAGGTGCGAGGCATCGTCAAGGTGGTGACGGCCGTCGCCAATGGTGACCTCAACCAGAAGCTGGTGGTGGACGCCAAGGGCGAGGTGGCCGCGCTCGCCGAGACGATCAACAGCATGACGGACACGCTGGGCACCTTCGCCGAGCAAGTCACCACGGTGGCCCGCGAGGTGGGTATCGAAGGGAAGCTGGGAGGCCAGGCCCGCGTGCCCGGCGCTCGCGGCACGTGGCGCCAGCTCACCGACAACGTGAACCAGCTGGCCGGCACGCTCACCTCTCAGCTGCGCGCCATCTCGGATGTGGCCACCGCGGTGACCAAGGGTGATTTGACTCGCAGCATCACCGTCAGCGCCGAGGGCGAAGTGGCCGCGCTGAAGGACAACATCAACCAGATGATCTTCAACCTGCGTGAGACCACGCAGAAGAACCAGGAGCAGGACTGGCTCAAGACGAACCTGGCGAAGTTCTCCGGCATGATGCAGGGCCAGAAGAACCTGGAGACCGTCAGCCAACTCATCATGAGCGAGCTGACGCCGCTGGTGGGCGCGCACCACGGCGCCTTCTTCCTGGCGGACTCGGAGGGCGACCTCCCGGTGCTCAAGCTCACCAGCACGTACGCCTACCGTGAGCGCAAGAGCATCTCCAACCGCTTCCGCCTGGGCGAGAGCCTGGTCGGCCAGTGCGCCCTGGAGAAGAAGACCATCCTGATCACCAAGGCGCCCTCGGACTACATCGCCATCTCGTCCGGCCTGGGTGAGGCCTACCCGCTCAACATCATCATCCTGCCCGTCCTCTTCGAGGGCGAGGTGAAGGCCATCATCGAGCTGGCCAGCTTCCACCCGTTCAGCGCCATCCACCAGATCTTCCTGGATCAGCTCACCGAGAGCATCGGCGTGGTCCTGAACATGATCATGGCCAACATGCGCACCGAGGAGCTGCTGCAGAAGTCGCAGAGCAACACGCAGGAGCTGGAGAGCAAGTCCAAGGAGCTCACCCAGGGGCAGGAGGAGCTCAAGCGCACCAACGCGAGGCTGGAGGCCCAGGCGCTCGAGCTGGAGGAGAAGGCCAAGCAGCTCAAGGAGCAGAACGCCCGCGTCGAGGAGAAGAACGCCGAGGTGGAGCTGGCCCGCGCCAGCCTGGAGGAGAAGGCCGCGCAGCTCACCATCATCTCCAAGTACAAGAGCGAGTTCCTGGCCAACATGAGCCACGAGCTGCGCACCCCACTCAACTCGCTGCTCATCCTCGCCAAGCTCCTGTCCGACAACAAGGAGGGCAACCTCAGCGGCAAGCAGGTGGAGTACGCCAACACCATCTACGCCAGCGGCGGGGACCTGCTCACCCTCATCAACGAGATCCTCGACCTGTCCAAGGTGGAGGCCGGCAAGATGCAGGTGGAGCCGCGGGACATCCTCCTGTCCGAGCTCAAGCAGTTCGTGGACCGCAGCTTCCGCCCGGTGGCCGAGCAGAAGAACCTCACCTTCACCGTGGAGCTGGCGCCCAACACGCCGCGCACCATCCGCACCGACCCGCAGCGGCTGCAGCAGATCCTCAAGAACCTGCTCTCCAACGCCTTCAAGTTCACCGACCTGGGCAGCGTGAAGATGGTGGTGAAGCCGGCGGAGAAGAACGTCCGGCTGGATCACGAGGTGCTGCGCAAGGCCAAGCGCGTCATCGCCTTCGCGGTGACGGACACCGGCATCGGCATCCCCAAGGACAAGCAGCGGCTCATCTTCGAGGCCTTCCAGCAGGCGGACGGCTCCACCGCGCGCAAGTACGGTGGCACCGGCCTGGGCCTGTCCATCTCGCGCGAGATCGCCAAGCTGCTGGGTGGAGAGATCCACGTGGACAGCGAGCCGGGCCGCGGCAGCACCTTCACGCTGTACATGCCGCCCGAGTACGTGGGGCCGGATGATGATGGCGCCGCGTCCTCTTCGCCGTCCTCACCGTCCACGCCCCTGGCGCCGCTGAACCCCGCTTCGGCCCAGTCCCGCTCGGCGGAGGCTTCCTCCCCCCTGAGCAACTATCCGACTCCGCCCCCCGTGGCGGAGAGCGGGCACGTGCTGGATGCGGCGCTGCCTCCTCCGGCGGACCCGCTGCTGGCCCCGCTCGTGGTCGAGGATGACCGGGAGCACATCCGCGAGGGGGACCGTGTCCTCCTCATCATCGAGGATGACCTGAAGTTCGCCCGCATCATGGCGCAGATGGCGCGCGAGAAGGGCTTCAAGGTGCTGGTGGCCAGCCGCGGCGACAGCGGCCTGTCCATGGCCAACGAGTACCTGCCGCACGCCATCACCCTGGACATCCAGCTGCCGGTGGTGGACGGCTGGAGCGTGCTGGAGCGCCTCAAGCGCAACCCGCGCACGCGCCACATCCCCGTCCACATCATCAGCGTGATGGACAAGCAGCAGGGCAACACCCAGGGCGCCTTCGGCTACCTCACCAAGCCGGTGAGCAAGGAGGGCCTGGAGCTCGTCTTCGGCCAGCTCGCCCGCTTCCTGGAGCGCAAGGAGCGCCAGCTGCTGCTCGTCGAGGACGATGCCGTGCAGCGCGACAGCCTCGACAAGCTGCTGGGCGAGGGCGAGGACGTGAAGGTGACGGCCGTGGCCACCGGCCAGGAGGCCCTGCGCACGCTGGACAAGAGCGAGTTCGACTGCCTCGTCATCGATCTGCTGCTGCCGGACATGGATGGCGCCAAGCTGGTCGAGGAGGTGAAGACCCAGCCGCGCTTCAGGGACTTGCCCATCATCGTCTACACCGGCAAGGAGCTGACGGCGAAGGACGAGGCCCGCCTCAAGCGCTACACCGGCAGCGTCATCCTCAAGAGCGGCCCGAAGAGCCCGGACCAGCTCCTGGGAGACACCTCGCTCTTCCTCCACCGCCTGGACCAGCACCTCACGCCCCGCGCCCGCCAGGCCCTGGCGCAGCGAGACAGCCAGCATGACGGAGACCTGGCCGGCAAGAAGGTCCTCGTCGTGGATGACGACATGCGCAACATCTTCGCGCTCACCAGCGTGCTGGAGAACCACGGCATGGTGGTCTCCTTCGCCGAGAATGGCCGCGCCGCCATCGACTCGCTGAAGAAGCAGTCCGACGTGGACGTGGTGCTGATGGACATCATGATGCCGGAGATGGACGGCTACGAGACCATGCGGGCCATCCGCCAGGATCTCCAGCTCTCCCGCCTCCCCATCATCGCCGTCACCGCCAAGGCGCTGAAGGACGACCGTGAGAAGTGCATGGCGGCCGGCGCGAGCGACTACCTGCCCAAGCCGGTGGACACCGACAAGCTCATTGAACTCATCCACCTATGGGTGAATGCCTGAGTTGGATAGCTCACGCCTCGCGCTCCTCCGGGCTTCTGTCCGGAGGGGCGCGGTCCTAGCCTTCTCGTGGCAAAACCCCCAGGGCCCCGTTTGCTCAGCATGATTCCTATTGAAGCCACCATCGAACGCGCTCCCGAGAGCACGGCTCGCCACCGGGCGAGCATCTTGATGGTGGACGACCACCCCTCCAACCTGTTGGCGTTGGAGGCCATCCTCGAGCCGCTCGGCCAGGAGCTCATCAAGGCCACCAGCGGCGAGGAGGCCCTCAAGTTCCTGCTCCAGCGCGACTTCGCCGTCATCCTCATGGACGTGCAGATGCCGGGGCTGGACGGCTTCCAGACGGCGGCGCTCATCAAGCAGCGCGAGCGCACGCGCACCATCCCCATCATCTTCCTCACCGCGCTCAGCCGGGACGCGGCCCACATCTTCAAGGGCTACGCGCACGGCGCGGTGGACTACCTGCTCAAGCCGTTCGATCCGGAGATCCTCCGCTCCAAGGTCAGCGTCTTCGTGGACCTGTTCCTCAAGGAGCAGCAGCTGCAGCGCCAGAGCGCGCTGCTGCGCCAGAGGGAGCGCGAGGCGCTGGAGCGCCAGAACGAGCTGCGCTACCGGCGGCTGCTGGATGCGCTGCCCGAGTCCATGTGGGCCTCGCGTGCGGACGGGGCGCTGTACTACGCCAACCACGTGTGGCGGGCGTACACCGGCCGGCAAGGCGAGGAGGCCTCCTTCGAGGTCTTCCTGGAGCATGTCCACCCCGCGGACCGGGACGAGATGCGAAGGGCCTGGGAGGAGGCGGTGCGCCAGGGCGTGCGGACCGAGCGCGAGTTCCGCATGCGGCGCCATGACGGGGTGTGGCGCTGGCACCTGGCGCGCGCGGTGCCCGAGCGGGACGAGGGCGGGCGGCTGATGGGCCTCATTGCCGTGGCCACGGACATTGACGACAAGAAGCGCGCGGAGGAGACGCTGGCGCGCTTCAAGGCCACGCTGCATGCCACGGTCGACTGCGTCCTCATGTTCGAGCCGGAGCACCTCACGCTCACCTACGCCAACGCGGGCGCCGCCCGGCAGCTCGGGACCACCGTGGAGGAGCTGGTGGGCGGCAGCGTGCTGAAGGTGGAGGGCAGCTTCGACGAGGAGGGCTTCCGCCGGCTGCTCGCGCCGCTGCTGGATGGGACGCTGCAGAGCCAGACGTACACCACCGCGCACCGGCGCCAGGACGGCGGCGAGGTGCCGGTGGAGGTGGTGCTCCAGTATGTCCCGGCCGAGGGGGGCCAGGGCTGCTTCATCTCCGTGGCCAGAGACGTCACCGAGCGCCAGCGCGCGGAGGCCGCGCTGCGGATGGCCAACGAGGCCAAGGATGCCTTCCTCGCCGCGGCCAGCCACGAGCTGCGCACCCCCCTGGCGGCGGCCAAGGGCCACGCCCACCTGGCCATGCTCAAGCTGGGCGGCCCCATGGACCAGGGCCCCGGCAAGTCGCTGACCATCATCAACCGGCAGATCGACCGGATGACGAAGCTGGTGGAGGAGTTGCTGGACATCAGCCGGCTCCAGGCCGGGCGCCTCTCGCTGGAGCTGGAGCGGTTCGATCTGTGCGGGCTGATCCGAGAGACGTGCGATCGCATGTCGGTGCTCTCGCAGGCGCACCCGCTGCGGGTGGAGGCGCCGGAGCACCTGGAGGGGCAGTGGGACCGAGGCCGCCTGGATCAGGTGCTCACCAACCTGGTGTCCAACGCGATCCGCTACTCGCCCGAGGGCGGGGAGGTCCTCGTGCGGCTGGTGGAAGAGGACACGGGCGTGCACCTGTCGGTCAAGGACCGGGGCGTGGGAATTCCTCCGGACAAGCAGAGCGTCATCTTCGAGCGCTTTGGCCGCGCGCACGGCTCGAAGTACGGCGGGCTCGGGCTGGGATTGACGATCAGCCAGGGCATCGTGGAGCAGCACGGGGGCCGCGTCTGGGTGGAGTCCAAGGGCGTGCCCGGCGAGGGCTCTACCTTCCACGTCTGGTTGCCGCGTGAGGGGGTGCAGCCTGGCACCTCGACGTCCGCGGCCCATGTCGCCGCGAGCTGAGCCTGCTCTCCCGAGGATGACCGAACGTTCGGGCATGGCCCCCGGTAATGCCCGGACGTTGGGTTGGCTGTGGGAGGCCCAAGGCCCACGCGGAGTAACGGAAGGACGGAGCCTTCCGCGCCCACGCCTTCGAGGTGGGTCACTCTAGAGCGCCGAGGACTTGAAGCACCTGCCCTCCGCCCTGGCCACCCTCCTTGTGGAGCTCGACGCGCTGCACCGGGCGCGTGTCCGTCGCTCGCGGTCATTGGACGAAGGGCCAATGCCAGCTTCGGAATTTTCACCGAGGGCGCTGGGGCCGTGAGCCGTCTTGAACAGGCCGTGCTGCCCTGAATGCGAGACCTTGCTCGATTCCCCACGCATTCCTACTCATTAGGGCATTCCTACTGGAGCACACAGCCCATGACATCCCATGGAGTGACTATCCGCAGAATCCAGGCGCTGCGCGGGCCCAACCTCTACGCCTACAAGCGCGTGCTGCGAGTCGAGCTGGACATTGGACCTTTGGACGAGAGGCCTAGCAATTCCTTTCCCGGCTTCGTCGAGCGCCTGACGGGGTGTTTGCCAGGACTGCACCGGCATGAGTGCAGCATCGGCAAGCCGGGAGGCTTCGTGGAGCGCCTGCGCCGGGGCACCTATCTGGCCCACATCACCGAGCACGTCACCATCGCGCTGCAGAACGAGATGGGCTTCGACGTGGGCTACGGCCGCGCGCGAGGCACGAACGAGCCGGGCGTCTACACCGTCGTCATCGCGTACGAGGAGGAGGAGCCCGCGCGCGAGGCCTTCAAGGTGGCGCTGGAGCTGACGCTGGCCGCCATGTTCGACGAGCCGTATGACGCGCCCGCCGCCATCGAGCGGCTGCGAGACATGGCTGATGACTACCGGCTGGGGCCCAGCACCCGCGCCATTGTTGATGCCGCGCGCCGGCGCCGCATTCCGGTGAAGCGGCTGACGCCCACCGGGAGCCTGTTGCAGTTGGGCTACGGCATCTATCAGAAGCGCATCATGGCCTCGCAGACCTCGGACACGTCCGCGCTGGCCGTGGACATCTGCCAGGAGAAGCCGCTCACCAACCTCATGCTGCGCACCGTGGGCATCTCCGTGCCCGAGGGCTGCACGGTGAAGAGCGCGGACGAGGCCTGGCAGGTGGCGCGGGAGCTGGGGCTGCCCGTCATCCTCAAGCCCGAGGCCGGCAACCAGGGCAAGGGAGTGATGGTCAACCTGCGCTCGGAGGCCGAGGTGCGCGCCGCCTACGAGGTGGCCTCTCAGTTCCGGGGCGACGTGTTGGTGGAGCGCCACATCGAAGGCGCGGACTACCGCCTGCTCGTCGTGGACGGGAAGATGGTGGCCGCCGCGCGCAGGGATCCCGCGCGAGTGGTGGGCGACGGCAAGCGCACCATCCGGCAGCTCGTCGAGGTGGCCAACCAGGATCCCCGCCGCCGCCCGGGCCACAGCAGCAGCCTCACGCGCATCCGGCTGGATGAGGCGGCCAACGTGGTGCTCACGCAGCAGGGGCTCACCGTGGACTCCGTGCCCGCGGCCGGGCAGGCGGTCCTGCTGCGGCAGAACTGCAACCTGTCCACGGGCGGCACCTCCACGGACGTGACGGACCTCGTCCACCCGAGCAACGCCCGCCTGGCGGAGCTGGCCGCGCAGATGCTGAACCTGGACATCGCCGGCATCGACATGCTCTGCAAGGACATCCGCCGTCCGCTGGCGGAGCAGGGCGGCGCCATCGTCGAGGTGAACGCGGCGCCGGGCCTGCGCATGCACCTGGAGCCGGCCAACGGGATTCCTCGCGACGTGGGCGTGCCCATCATCGACATGCTGTACCCGCCGGGAACGCCCTCGCGTATCCCCATCATCGCGGTGACGGGGACCAACGGGAAGACGACGGTGACTCGGCTGGTGGCGCACATGTTCGAGACGGCGCGCCGCGTGGTCGGCTACACCAGCACCGAGGGCACGTACATCCGCGGAGAGCGCGTGCTGGAAGGCGACTGCTCGGGGCCCAAGAGCGCCCAGGCCGTGCTGCTGCACCCCCGCGTGGAGGCGGCCGTGCTGGAGGTGGCTCGCGGCGGCATCCTCCGCGAGGGGCTCGGCTTCGACTGGTGCAGCGTGGGCGTGGTCACCAACGTGAGCGCGGATCACCTGGGCGTCGGCGGCATCGAGACGCTGGATCAGCTCGCCCGGGTGAAGCAGGTCGTCATCGAGTCCGTGGCCGAGGATGGCTCCGCGGTGCTCAACGCGGATGATCCGCTGGTGGCGGAGATGGCCGCGGCCTCCAGAGGCAAGGTGGTCTACTTCGCCAAGAGCCCGGACAATCCCGTGGTGCACGCGCACCTGAGCCAGGGCGGCAGCGCTGTCTTCGTGGAAGGGAACGCCATCGTCACCGCGCAGGGGCGCAACCGGCAGATGCTGGTGGAGCTGGACCGCGTCACCTTCACCGCGGGCGGGGCCCTCCGCTTCCAGCTCGAGAACGCGCTGGCCGCCACCGCGGCGGCCTGGGCCTCGGGGCTCAACCCGGCCCTGATCGTCCGGGCGCTGACCACCTTCCGCACGGACATGAAGACGACGCCGGGGCGCTTCAACCTCTTCAACCTCGCGGGGCGGCAGGTCATCCTGGACTACGGGCACAACGTGGCGGCCATCCGGGCCATCGGTGAGGCGCTGCCTCGCAGCGATGAGCGGCGGACCGTCATGGCGATTGGGCTGCCCGGAGACCGGCGGGATGAGGACCTGCTGGCCACCTTCCAGGCCACGCTGCCCTTCGTGGATGAGTACGTCCTGTACGATCTCAAGGATCGCCGCGGGCGCGCGGAGCTCGAGCTTCCCCGGCTGATGAAGAGCTGCCTGAAGCCGGGCATGCCCTTCCACTTCGCGGCCGATCAGCGCGAGGCCATCCTCCGCGCCTTCGAGCGCACGCGCTCGGCAGATCGGATGGTCGTCATCGCGGACCTCGTGGAGGAGGCCCTGGAGGTGCTCCAGGCCCTCGCGGAGGTGGACCAGGCGGAGGACACGGAGGCCTGCGAGCACCCGGTCGAACGGGTATTCGAATAGGGAAGCGGGCTCCATGCTCACCTTGATCCGCAACGGGACGCTCCAGGTGCCGGCTCCGGCGGGCGTCCAGTCGCTGCTGCTCGTCGGCGACCGGATCGCCCGGCTGGGGAGCGTGGAGGAGTCCGCGCTGTCGGCGCTCGGGTTGCCGGTGGAGGTGGTGGATGCCACCGGCTGCATCGTCACCCCGGGGCTGGTGGATCCCCACCAGCACCTCATTGGAGCGGGCGGGGAGCAGGGGTTCTCCAGCCGGATGCCGGAGGTGAGGCTGGAGCAGCTCCTGCTGGCGGGCATCACCACCGTGGTGGGCTGCCTGGGCACGGACACCACCACGCGGCACCTGGGCGCGCTGGTGGGCAAGGCGCGGCAGCTCACGGAGCAGGGCGTGACGGCCCTGCTCTACACCGGCGGGTTTCCCGTTCCGCCGCGCACGCTCACCGGCTCCGTGACGGATGACCTGGTCTTCATCGACTGCATGATCGGCGTGGGCGAGGTGGCCATCTCGGATGTCCGCTCCAGCCAGCCCACGCTGGAGGAGCTAGCGCGGCTGGTGTCCTCGGCGTTGATCGGCGGCCGGACGGCGGGCAAGGCGGGGGTGACGCACTTCCACGCCGGGCCAGGGCGCGCTCGGCTGTCGCTGCTCCACGCGCTGCTGGACCAATACGAGGTGGTCCCCGAGTCCCTCTACGTCACCCACGCCAACCGGAGCGAGGCGCTGCTGGATGACGCCATGGCCCTCTCGCGCCGGGGCAGCTTCGTGGACATGGACACCGTGGATGGCGACCTGGGGCGGTGGCTCCGCTACTACCTGGAGCACGGCGGTGTCCCCGAGCGGCTCACCGTGTCCTCGGATGCCCACACCGCGGGCGCCGAGCCTGCCCAGCTCCACGCGGAGCTCGCCGCCTCCGTGCTGCAACACGGGCTTGCGCTGGAGCGGGTGCTGCCCTTCTTCACGAGCAACCCGGCGACGGTGCTCAAGCTCCCTCGCAAGGGACGGCTCACCCCGGGGGCGGATGGAGATGTCTTGGTCATGGAGGCAAAGACCTTGGAGCTCCGCCAGGTCTTCACGCGTGGGCAGCCCCGCGTGCGGGATGGCCGGCTCCTGACAGCGAAGGAAGGGGAGGGCGCATGAGGAAGAAGCGCCGAGGAGATCTCCTGATCATCGGAGGTCACGAGAAGAAGGACTCGGACGAGGAGCAGGCCATCCTCAAGCAGGCCGCGAAGCAGGCGCTGGAGGGAGAGGGCCGGCTGGTCGTCCTCACCGTGGCCACCATGGAGCCCACGGAGACGGCGGAGACCTACCGCAAGGCCTTCGGCCGGCTGGGCGTGCGCAAGATGGAGATCCTCGACATCCGGGGCCGGGAGGAGTCCTACGATCCGGCCAACCTCGAGAAGCTCGAGGGCGCCTCGGTGCTGTTCTTCACCGGAGGCGATCAGCTCCGCATCACCAGCCAGATGGGAGGCTCTCCGCTGCTGGAGCGCGTCTTCGCCCTGCATGACGAGGGCGCCACCATCGTTGGCACCTCGGCGGGCGCCGCGGCGATGTCCGAGACGATGCTGATTGGCGGGCCCACCAACCAATCGCGCCTCTCCAGCCTGGCGATGGCGCCGGGGCTCGGGCTGCTGGAGAGCGTCATCGTGGACTCGCACTTCGCCGAGCGCGGCCGGTTCGGGCGGCTGATGGGCGCCGTCGCGCAGAACCCGCACAACCTGGGGCTCGGCATCGACGAGGACACGGCCATCCACGTGGCGAACGACGAGGAGTTCACGGTGCTGGGCTCGGGAGCGGTGTACGTCATCGACGGGGCGGGCATCCGCTACACGAGCCTCTCGGATCGCCACCAGGAAGGCATCCTCACCATCCACGAGGCGCGAGTGCACATGCTGGGCCGAGGCGACCGCTTCAGCCTGAAGGAGCGCAAGCCGCTCGCGCCGCCCCCTGTATCCCTCATTTGAGGGTTTCAAGAAGGAGAGGTATTCCCGTGCCCAATTCGCCGCAAAGCTCAGAGACGCCGGTTCCCGTTCGCCCCGATGGCACGCTCGATGGTGAGCGCGTCCGCCATGACTTCCCGCTGCTGCTGCGGCGGCGGGAGAACGGGCAGCCGCTCTATTACCTCGACAACGCCGCGACCACGCACAAGCCCCGCGTGGTCATCGAGTCCCTACAGGAGCTCTACTCCACCCTCAACGCGAAGAACCGCGAGGAGCACGCGCTGAGCCAGGCCATCACCCAGGCGCTGAAGGAGGCGCGCCAGAAGGTGGCCACCTTCCTCCACGCGGAGGACCCCAGCGAGATCATCTTCGTGCGCAACGCCACCGAGGCCATCAACCTGGTGGCTTACGGCTTCGGGCGCTCGGTGCTCCAGCCGGGGGATGAGGTGGTGCTCACGCACCTGGAGCACCACTCGAACATCGTCCCCTGGTTGATGGCCTGCGAGCAGACGGGAGCCCAGGTGCGCGTGGCGCCGGTGACCGAGGCCGGCGAGGTGGAGGTGGAGAAGCTGGAGGCGCTGCTGTCCGAGCGGACTCGGCTGGTGGCGGTGTCACACGTCTCCAACGTCTTCGGGACCATCCTCCCGCTGCGGCGCATCATCCGCGCGGCGCACGCTCGCGGCATTCCGGTGCTTATCGACGGGGCGCAGGGGGCGCCCCACCTGCCGGTGGACGTGCTGGAGCTGGGCTGTGACTTCTACGCGTGCTCCAGCCACAAGCTGTACGGCCCCATGGGCGTGGGCGTGCTGTATGGCCGCACCGACTGGCTGGAGCGGCTGCCCGCGTACCAGGGCGGCTCCGAGATGGCCGAGGAGGTGTCTTTCGAGAAGTGGAAGCCCAAGCCCCTGCCCAAGAAGTTCGAGGCGGGCTCCCCCGCGCTCATGGACGCCATCGGCCTGGGCAGGGCCCTGGATTACGTCCAGCGCCTCGGCATGGACCGGATCGCCCTGTATGAGAAGGAGCTGCTCGGGTATGCGCGCCAGCAGCTCGGGGCGATCGATCGCGTGAAGCTCGTGGGCAACCCGCGCGACGCGGTGGGCGTGCTCTCGTTCACCGTCGAGGGCGCGGAGCCGAAGAAGGTCTCCGAGTTCCTCGATCAGGAGGCCGGGGTGGCCGTGCGCGCCGGGCGGCTCGCCGCGCAGCCCATCATGGACTTCCTGAAGCTCAAGGGCGCCATCCGCATGTCCGTGGCGCTCTACACCGCCCGGGAGGAGATCGACGCCCTGGTCCAGGGCCTGCGCGACTTCCTCAAGCAGCACTGAGCCGCGGGCTCAGGCGGTGGGGTTCTCGGAGGCCGGTTCGTCGGCCTCGTCATGGGAGCGCCCCGCCGCCTTGCGGGTGATGAGCACCACCGCCGCGAGGATGGCCGCCATCGCCACGAAGGCATAGGGGCCCGGCGTCTCGCCGCCCAGCCCCATGCCCAGCACCATCGCCACCGCGGGGTTCACGTAGGCGTAGCTGGTGGCAACCGCCGGCCGCGCATGGCGCAGCAGGTAGCCATAGGCGCTGAACGCGATGAGCGAGCCAAAGCCCACCAGGTAGAAGAACGAGGCCACGGCCCGGGGCTCGGGCACTCCGGGCAGGCGCTCGCCCAGGGACAGGCTCAGCGCCACCAGCATCACGCCCGCGCACAGCATCTGCGTGGCCGTCCCCATCAACCCCCGAGGCATGGAGGGGCTGCGCCGGCCCCAGACAGAGCCGAAGGCCCAGGCCACCGGCGCCGCCAGCAGCGCGAGCACCGCGCCCCAGTGTTCGCCCAGCTCGCCGCCCTTGTTGAGCACGGCGATGCCGAAGAAGCCCAGCGCCAGGCCCCAGCGCTCGGCGCGGCCCGGCCACTGCCTGTCGTACAGGCCGCCGAAGAGCGCCGCCCACAGCGGCACGCTGCCCGAGATCAGCGCCACCACTCCCGAGGGCACCCACTGCTGGGCGAACGAGATGCACCCGTTGCCCATGGTGAGCAGCAGCAGCCCGGTGAACGCGCCCGCGCCCCACTGGCGCAAGCCGGGCGTGGGCTCGCCCTTGAGCCGCAGCGCCGTGAAGAGCAGCGCCCCCGCCAGCGTGAAGCGCAGCCCCCCCAGCAGCAGCGGTGGGAAGCCGCCCTGGAGCGCCCAGTGGATGGCCAGGTACGTGGAGCCCCAGATGACGTAGAGCGCGAAGAGGCAGAAGGCGAGCCAGCCCTTGCGCGAGTCCAAGGCAGGGGACTCGGCGGGGAGCACGGCGGAGAGCGGCGGGACGGTCGAGGACAAGGCGCTGTCCTTCTAACGCGTCCCCGCTAGAGCGGATACACCTTCAGCCCCGACAGGCGGCACATCTCGTAGATGACGTCCATGCGCTCGAAGAGCGGCTGGGGCTCGAGCAGCACCCGGGCCTCCAGCCGGCCCATGCTGAGCAGGTCCACCTCGCCCTCCTCCACCGTGTGGTAGATGGCGTAGTTGGCTCGTACCGAGGTACGACCTCCTCGCGGTGGCTCCACCTGGACGTTGGTATAGAGATGGCGGCAGGCGTAGGGAACGGTAGCGTGGGCTCGCTGAAGGGACACCACACACTCGTCCAATTGAGCCCTCGAGGTGCAGTGCATCAGCGCCACGGGGACGTTCTGGACCAGGTTCTCCCGGGGGATGAGCCGGTAGTGGCCCGCCTCGGTGAAGCAGCGCGGCCAGTGCTCCAGCGGCCCGTCATCCAGGCATGTGGCATAGCGATAGAGCAAGGACTCCGCGGCGTGGCGGACCTCGAGGGTGTCGTCGTACATGCACCCCCCATCTGAAGCCACCTCGCCCCCTCGCTTCAACCCGGGAGCGACGAAAACGCGCCGCGGAGGCGGCCTCCGGCCTTGGCAGGTGTCTGGCTGGCTGCCCGGCAGGCCGGGATTGAACCGCCCCAGAGAGGTCCTTAGACTTTGAAGTGTCCTTGAGATGCGATGGGCTACAAAGGACGCGCGGCGGTCTGGAGCGTGATCAGGGATGTCGGAAGAGCTAGGCGACCGAGAGAAAGAAGTCCTGCGCGCCGTCGTGCAGGAATACATCACCACCGGCGGGCCCGTGGGCAGCCACCACCTCAGCCGCAAGTCGGAGTTCGAGGTCTCCTCGGCCACTCTGCGCAACGTGCTGGCGGACCTGGAGGAGCTGGGCTTCCTGGAGAAGCCGCACACCTCGGCGGGCCGCGTGCCCACGGACCGGGGCTACCGCTTCTACGTGGACACGATGGTGCGCTTGAAGGATCCGGCGCCCAAGGACCGCGAGCTGATCCACGCGGGGCTGGTGCAGGAGACCAAGCTGGAGGACATCCTCGGCGAGGCCAGCCGGATTCTCCACTCGCTCACCCGGCACGCCAGCGTGGTGCTCACCCCGCGCCCGGAGGCGGCGGTGTTCTACCGCGTCGAGTTCCTCCGGCTGCGCGAGAACCGGGTGCTGGCGGTGCTGGTGGGGCCCAACGGGCAGGTGCAGAACAAGGTCATCACGGTGGACTTCCCCGTCACCTCGGACGAGCTGCTCAAGGCGAGCAACTACCTCTCGGAGCTGTTGCGCGAGGTGCCCCTGGAGGAGGCCCGCGAGCGCATCCGCCAGGAGATGGATCAAGAGCAGGCGCTCTACAACGCGCTGACGGCCAAGGCGCTCAAGTTGGGCGCGGCGGCCACGGCTCTGCAGACGCCCGAGGCCGAGCGCGTGCTCATTGAAGGCACCGGCTCGTTCCTGGAGCAGCCCGAGTTCGCGGACGTGGAGCGCATGCGCGCCCTGTTCAAGACGCTGGACGAGAAGCACAAGCTGCTGCTGCTGCTGGACCGGGTGCAGCGCGCCCGGGAGATGCAGATCTTCATCGGCGCCGAGAGCGAGTTCTCCGCCGCCGGGGAGCTGACGGTCATCGCCAGCCCGTACGGCAGCCGCGAGCAGGTGCTGGGCTCGGTGGGCGTGATTGGCCCCACGCGGATGAACTACCAGCGCGTGATTCCCCTGGTGAACTTCACCGCCCAGGTGCTCTCGCGGGTGCTGGAGCAGAGCTAGGGCGGAGCGGAGCCCCCTCGCTCCGCTCCGGGGTGCTGGCGGCCCGCGCTCAAGGGCAGGCGCCGCAGTCGGCCCCGCAGCTGTAGTACTGGTATCCAGTCCCGCAGGACTCGCTGATCTGGCACGTGCCATCGCCGCAGGTGAAGACGTCCTGTGGGCGCAGGCGGATGGTGAGCGGCAGGTACGTGGTGCCGTTCTTCGTGCACGTCTTGTAGTAGGTCAGCGAGCCGTCCAGCGTGCAGGCGCTCGCGCAGCTTCCGATATGGACCATCGGCGGGCAGTTGCTGGTGCTGCTGCCCGCGCTGGGCATGAGCGCGCATGCGCGCGAGGTGCTCTCTCTCGTGCTGAAGTCGCCTCGATCGAGGCCCACGTAGGTGCCCTCGCCGTTGAAGAGGTTGCCGAAGAAGCAGGCCTCGCGCCGCGAGAAGTCGGTGAGCTCCGTGCTGGACGTGGGGATCTCCTTGCTGTTCGCGTCGCGCCCCTGCACCGAGATGGTGACGTGCTGCCGGTACTTGTTGGTATGCGCCAGCAGGCACGCGGTGATGACCTGCTGCTCCTGCACGGTGGGCGGGGTGCCGCTGGACCAGCTCGGCGCCAGCCCCAGCCCGCCGGCCCAGGTATAGGTCTGGTTCGATTGGGGATCCGTGTACGTCAGCGTCTGTCCGGCGGGCATGGCGCAGCGGACGATGTAGAGCATCACCTGATCGGCCAGGGCCGGGTTGCCCTGGAACCACGTCGAGAAGTTCGCGCTGGACAGGCCGTTGTACGACAGGCCGTTGTACGAGAGCCCGTTGTACGACAGGCCGTTGTACGACAGGCCGTTGTACGAGAGCCCATTGTCATCACTCAACTCCTGGACGCGTTGATCCAACGAATCAGGACTCGCTGACTCCACGGGCTCGGAGGTATTGCAGCCGGCGAGGCCCGCCAGACAGATCAGCGCGGCGAGCGCGGCTCGAGGGGACCGCGAGGATTCACGGGTGAGACAGCCTGGCACGGCTGAAGGGGTTCCCATGTGCGTACCTCCTCTGCGACATCGGTGGTGCTCTGGGCGGCGACCGCTGGGGGGCGACTGTGAGGTCGGATCAGGCGGGCCTTGAGCCAAGAGTTACCCACAGGACGTGGATCGGCTGCGCTCGCTCGCCTCTTGGGGTAGGTGTGGAGTCTTCTGGATGACAGTGAGAGCTACAGAGCATCTGACGTGAAGTGTTGACCCCCGCGTATTGTAAGAGAGATGTGAAAGTGAGGAAATAACCTCCAACGGTGGGGTGGGGAGCGGCTCTTCATCGCTGGCCCAGGAGCGGGTGATGGCGGATATCCCGATACCGCGAGCAACACCTCTCTCTGGTGCGCTGCGCGTGGGAGGCGCGGTGTTCCCCACCGGGCTCCTGGCGCTCGTCTTCAGCGACATCCAAGGCTCCCCTCAACTGTGGGAGCAGGACCCCAGCGGCATGCGAGCGGCGCTGGCGCTGCACGACGCGGTGTTGAGGGACAGGCTCGAAGCGAACGGTGGCTATGAGGTGAAGGGCCAGGGCGGCGCCTTCGTGGTGGCGTTCGCCTCGGGGACGGACGCCGTGCGCTGGTGCCTGGAGACGCAGCAGGCGCTGCTGCACGTGGACTGGCCGGAGGGCCTCCTGTCCAACCCCCACGCCGCGTGGGAGGAAGGCCCCGAGGGGACGCTGCACCGCGGCCTGCGCGTGCGCATGGGCGTGCACGTCGGCGAGCCCCTGTGCCGCGTGGATCCGAAGACGGGCCGTGCGGACTACGTGGGGCGCATGGTGGATGTCGCCGCCCGGGTGGCGGAGGCGGGGCATGGCGGCCAGGTGCTGCTGAGCGGAGTGGCCTGGACGCAGGTGGCCGCGAGCTGGGAGGTGCTGGGGCGCCCCGGGGTGCGTCCGCTGGGAGAGTTCCGCCTCGAGAGCCTCGAGGAGCCGATCGCGCTGGTGGAGCTGCTCCCCCCGGCGCTGGCGGGACGGCGCTTCGGGGGCCCGCGGGTGCCACAGGAGCTGCGGGGCAACGTGCCGGGGGCGGTGGGAGAGCTCATCGGCCGCACGGATGAGCTGGCGGCGCTGCGGCGCCACTTCGAGGCCGGCGCGAGGCTCGTCACGGTGCTCGGGCCTGGCGGCATGGGCAAGACGCGGCTGGTGACGCACTTCGGCTGGCGTCAGCTGCAGGCGGGCTCCTGGGAGGGGGGCGTGTGGCTGTGCAGCTTGACGGAAGCCTCGAGCGTGGAGGACATCTGCCACGCGCTGGGCGAGGCGCTGGGCATCTCGCTGAGCCGCAGCGGCCCGGAGCAGGAGCCGGCGGAGCAGCTCGGGTATGCCCTGGCGGGGCACGGCGCGGTGCTCGTCATCCTGGACAACATGGAGCACATCCTCCCGCACCTGCCCGCCACGCTGGGCCGCTGGCGGGAGCTGGCGCCCGAGGCGCGCTTCCTGGCCACCTCTCGCGAGGCGCTGGGGTTCGAGGGCGAGTGCACCTTGGATCTCGCGCCGCTGGGCCTGCCCGCTGAAGGCGAGACGCGCCTGGAGGCCATCTCCCGCTCGGAGGCGGTGGGCCTGTTCGTCCAGCGGTCCCAGGCGGCGCGGGGAGGCTACGCGCTGACGGCCGAGGAGGCGCCGCATGTGGCGGAGATCGTCCGGCGGCTGGATGGGATTGCGCTGGCCATCGAGCTGGCGGCGGCGCGCATGCGGCTGCTGAGCGTGGAGCAGCTCCGTGAGCGGCTGGCGCACCGCTTCGAGCTGCTGCGCGGCGGCCTGCGAGCGGCCTCGGCGCGGCAGGACACGCTGCTCGGAGCCATTGACTGGTCCTGGAGGCTGCTGGACGCGACGGAGCGGGCCGCGCTGGCCCAGTGCTCGGTGTTCCGCGGAGGCTTCACGCTGGAGGCGGCCCAGGCGGTGATCGCGCTGCCCGTGGGCAGCCCGGAGGTGCGCGAGGTCATCGAGTCGCTCCGCTCGAAGTCGCTCTTGAGGAGGTACGTGCCGGACGGGCTGGAGGAGTCCGAGGCCCGGCTGGGCATGTACGAGAGCATCCGCGAGTACGCGCTGGCCCGGTGTGCGGAGAGAGGAGAGGGCGCCTCGCTCGCGGAGCGCCACGCGGACTTCCACCTGGCCCTGGCCCGGCAGCTGCGCGAGCGGGTGCGGGGTCCGGGAGGGCGCGAGGCGCTGCGGCGGTTGGCGCTGGAGCGGGAGAACCTCCTGGCCGCGTGTGACAGCGCCCTGGCCTCCGAGCCGGCGCCGCGCTCGGTGGAGCGGGCGTTGCGAGGGCTGGTGGCGCTCGAGCCGGATGTGGCCGCACGAGGCCCGGTGGGGATCACGCTGCCCCGGATGGAGCGCGCGCTGGAGGTGGCCGCGAAGCTGTCCGTGGCGCCCCTGCTGCGGGCCGAGCTGCTCGCGGCGAGAGGCCGGATGTATGGGGCCTCGGGGCACGTGGCGGCCGCCCAGCGGGACCTGGAGGCAGCGCGCGAGGCCTTCCACGCGCTGGGCGAGCAGGCCCAGCAGAAGCACGTGCTGGTGGACCTGTCCATCCTCGCGCGCCACGCGGGGAACATGGACTCGGCGTGGAGCTGCATCCAGCAGGCGCTGGCGTTGCCCTCGGAGGGCAGCGCGTGGCTGGAGGCCTATGCCGTCGGCAACCTGGGCCTGGTGGAGCAGCTCCGCGGTGGAGCGAAGGCGGCGATCCCCCACCTGCGCACCGCGCAGAAGCTGTTCCAGGCGGTGGGCGATGAGATGTTCGAGAGCGGCTTCCTCAACAACGCCGCCTACGCGCTCGCAGAGGCCGGAGAGACGCGCGAGGCCATGGTGCTGTTGCGCGAGGCCATGGTGAAGGCCGCCAGCGCGGGGGATGGCGTGGGCTATGCCATCGCCCGGCTCAACCTGGGCTGCTCGCTGCTGGAGGAGGACCGGGCCCAGGAGGCCAGCGGGCACCTGGAGGCCACCGTGCGGCTGGGGCAGAAGCTCGGCATGCGCATCCTGGAGGGGTGCGCGCGGGGCGAGCTGGGCCGGGCCTACCTGGCGCTGGGCGCGGTGGAGGTGGCTCGGGGCTTTCTGTCCGAGGCCGTCTCCATGTTGGGACAGCCGGCGCGCTGGCATGCGCTGCGCTTCAGCGCGCACCTCGCCGCGGTCCAGGCCTACGCGGGGCAGATCGCCGAGGCCGAGGCCGGCTTCGCGAAGCTGGCGGTGGCCCCCGAGCTCCAGCAGGACGCGGTGCTCTTCGAGCTCACCTCCTTGCTGCAAGTGTCGGTGGATCTGGCCCAGGCCCGGGCCGCTCCCGCCGGGTGCTCGGAGGCAAAGCAGGCGCTGGAGCGCGCGCGTCAGCGCGTGGAGCGGGCGTGGAAGGTGCCCACGGAGGCGATGTCCTCGGATCTGCGAGGAGCGTTCCGGTTCTTCGAGCGCTCCTTGCGGCAGTTCTGAGCGCTGCTGTTCAGTGCACGGGCTCCACGGGCGCGGGCGCATAGACGCGCAGCGCCGCGGGGACCAGCTCGAAGAGCATCGGAGTGCGGCCGATCAGCTCCCCGTCCGCGTTCACCTCCTGGACGGGCTCGGCCTCCACGTACAGGCGCGAGGTCCGCAGGTAGGTGACGGCCGGGTGCTCCACGTGGTTGCCCCGCCGCAGGGACAGCGCCACGCGAGCCAGCGTCGCGAGGTCCTCGAGCTGGCCGAGCCCCGTGCCCTCCCGGCCCGACTCCGCGGAGGGCGCGGTGATGGCGTAGACGTGCAGCCGGCGATCATCGAGCGCCGCGTCCGGAGCCACCATGTTGCCCGCGCCATGGTAGCGCCCGTTGCCCACCACGAGCTGCAGCACCTCCAGCTCGAGCGACTGCGAGTCGGCCTTCATCCGCACGCGGAACGGCTGCAGCTCGCCAAGCTGGGTGGCGGCGGCCAGGGGATAGGCGAGCTTGCCCATGCGCTGCTTGAGGCGCTTCGTCAGTCTCCGGGCGATCGCCGTGGCCAGCCCGAGGCTCGCCGCGTTGAGGAAGGGGCGCCCATTGGCCAGCCCCACATCCACCCGCGCCGTGTAACCCTGGGCGATGAGCTCACAGCCCTCCTCCACCGAGGCGGGGATGCCCAGCGAGCGCGCGAAGTCATTGCCCGTGCCCAGCGGCAGCACCCCCAGCGTCACGTTGCGCCCGAGCAGGTGGGACACGGCGCAGCTCACCGTGCCATCGCCCCCGCCCACGAGGATGCGCCGCACGCCTTGCTCCACCGCCTCGCCCAGCACCTGCGGCATCCGGTGAGGGCTGGAGATCGCATGGCAGCTCACCAGCGGCACGCCTCGCGCGGCGAGCGCCTCGCGGGCCGCCTCGAAGGCCTTCTTCCCCGAGCGGGACTTCGTGTTCACCACGAGCACCGCGGGCCCGTCCTCCAGGGCGCGGCGCCGCGGTGGAGCCATCAGAGCTGTTTCCAGGAGAGCCTCCTTAGCGGGACTCGTCATCCTCCGGAGAGGCCGGCACTCCCGCCTCGCCCCAGGGCCAGGTGCGCGGAGCGGCCTCGAGCCGGGCCAGCAGCTCCGCCGGATCCTTGATCAGCACCCGGCAGCCCGCGGCGCGCAGATCCTCCGCCGGGAAGCCGCCGCACAGCATGCCCACGGTGGGCAGGCTCACCTTGCCCGCGGCCAGCGCGTCATAGGGCGTGTCCCCCACCACCACGGTGGTGCTCGCCTCGGGGTTGCCGAGCTGCTTGAGCGCCACCTGGAAGATGTCCGGGTGAGGCTTGCTCTTGTCCACCTCGTCCTTGCTGGTGGACTCCTCGTACAGCCCCTGGATGCGGCACAGCTTCACGTACTGCTTCAGCTCCTCCTCCTTGGCGCTGGAGGCCAGGGCGATGTGGAACCCCTCCTTGCGCAGGCGCTGGAACAGCTCGCGCACCTTGGGGAAGGCCCGGATCTTGGGCAGGAACTCCTTGAGGAACAGCTGGCTGCGGTGCTCCTCCAGCTCCTTGCCGAACTGGGCCAGCTCCTCGTCATTGAAGAACACGGGGATGAGCTGATCCGCGCCCTTGCCAATCTGGCTGCGCACGTGCGCGAAGGGCACATCCCGGCCGAACTCCAGGAAGGCCCGGCGCCAGGCCTCGGCGTGCTCGTCCACCGAGTCCACCAGCGTCCCATCCACGTCAAAGATGACGTTCTGCACCATCCCCATACCTCCGGACTGGAAGGTGGGAACGGTGCGGCCTGGGGGCAAGGCGCGAGGCTACTTCCCGGCGGAGTCCACCAATGTCTTCGTCTGCACCTCGTAACCCTGCGGCGCCGCGAGCGTGAAGGTGTCATTGGGCAGGGCCGGGTTGAGCTCCACCGTGGAGAGCGTCGTCTCGCCGACGTTTTCGCCCTTCACCCAGCGGGTGAGCTTCTGGGGGACGCAGAGCTCGATCGCCTTCTCGCAGTGCTCCTGCTCCACGCGCACCTCCACCACGGTGCCGTCCGGCAGGCGCGTCTGCTTGCCCAGGAAGTCCAGCGAGGGCCAGCGCAGCGTGTAGGCCACCTCCAGGCTCTCGGCGCCCGGCTCGGCCACCTTCGCGGACAGCTCCACCGCCTCCGGGGCGCGCGGGTGCTGGGTCCGCTTCACGCTCATGCTGGAGGGCAGCAGCGGCGCGTGGAAGCCCTCGGGGGTGAAGGGGGCGAACGTCTCGGTGAGGAAGCCGGCGCGCCGCTCCGGAGAGAGCTGGTTCTGGAAGGTGGTGAAGCGCTTGTCCGCGTCGCTCTGCTCGAAGAGGCGCTCGCCGTCCCAGGAGAAGGTGCGGGAGATGGGAGCGGCCAGCGTGCCGCGCATCTTCTGGGGCGCGCGGTAGGCGAAGGTGAAGCCCACCGGCTCGGCGCCCTGCTCGCTGGTGCGGCCCTCCAGCCGGTAGCTGCTCAGCCGCGCGTCCCGCTCGATCAGGCGCCGCTTCACCTCGGCCAGCAGCGAGGCCTGCTCGGACTGCTTGCTGCAGCCCGCGAGGAGCAGGAGGGCGAACAACAGGAGGCGGGCGCGCATGGGGGAGCGGGAGAGAGCGGAGGTGGAAAAGAAAGAAGGCCCCACTGTTGCCAGGGGGCCTTTTGAAGAAACAGAGCCTGCGACGACGGGCTTACTTGACGGCGATGCCCATCGCGGTGGAGTTGGTGATGCCGATGATGCCGCCGGTCAGCGCGTAGATGCCGTGACGGGGGGTGGTGCTCGCGCCCTTGAGGTCCACCTTGGAGGCGCCCATGGCCTTGGCCTCGGCCACCAGGAGCTTGTTCACCACGGTGTCGAGGTCGCTCTGGACCAGGTCGACGATGTGGAAGATGGCGGTCAGGCCCAGGGCGTTGGCCTGGACCACAGCGACGGCCTCGCCACCGTTGGCGGAGACCTCGGCGCCCGAAACGACGGCGCTCTCGACGCTGGTGCACGCCACGAGGCTCATCGCGGCAACGGCGGACAGAATGGCCTTCTTCATTTGTGTCTTCCTCCCAGATGGTAGGCTTGCGGGATTGGGGATGCCCGGCAGTACGAGGCCCCTGTTGATTAGTCGCCCCTCAAGCGCGCTGGCTACGTAGCAGATGGCTCCTGAGAGTCAAGATCCGTTCAGGGAAGAATCCCCTTTTTCCAGGGTCCGGGCCTCGCGTTGCAAAGGGAGGGGGGCCTTGGTAGCCAGACTTCCGGCACCTCATGGAGAACGTTACCGCCCGTCCCGCCTCGCGGCTGTGGCTGCACCTGTTGCTGTTCGTGCTGACCGTGGGGGCCACGCTCAGCGCGTACCTGGTCTCCTTTGGGAATGTGCTGCCCTGGCAGGTGCTGACGGTGTTCTTCAGCAACCTGCAGATGCGGGGTGACGCCATCGCCTTCAGCCTGGCGCTGCTGGCCATCCTCGGCTCGCACGAGATGGGGCACTACGTGCTGGCGCGGATCCACAAGGTGGAGACGAGCCTGCCGTACTTCATCCCGCTGCCCTGTATTGGCGTGGGCACGCTGGGGGCGGTGATCCGGCTGCGAGGGCGGATCCCCGACCGCAACGCGCTGGTGGACATTGGCGCGGCGGGGCCGCTGGCGGGGCTGGTGGTGGCGCTGCCCATCCTCTTCTGGGGGCTGGGCCACTCGCAGGTGGTGGACTCGCCGGCGGTGCAGGCGGCCTTCCCCGGGGAGAACTCGCTCTGGGTGCTGCTGCGTGAGCTGTTCTCCTGGCTCATGGCGAAGCTCACCCACTCCATGCCCGGGCCGGAGGCGCTCGCCGTGCACCAGTCGCAGCTCGTCTTCGGCGACAGCCTGCTGATGAAGGGGCTGACGTGGCTGGCGGTGGGGCCGCTGCCCGAGGGCAAGGACGTGCTGATCCACCCGGTGGTGATCGCCGCGTGGTTCGGCCTGCTCGTCACCCTGCTCAACCTGCTGCCGGTGGGGCAGCTGGACGGGGGGCACCTGGCCTTCGCGGTGTTCGGCGCGCGCGCGCGGTGGGTGGGCAAGGGCGTGGCGGCGGTGCTGTTCCTGCTGATGCTGTTCGCCACGGCGTCCTGGGGCGTGTGGCTGGTGGTGACCAGCAAGCTGGTGGGCTTCGGGCACCCCGAGGTGCTGGAGCCAGGGGTGCCCCTGAGCCGGGGGCGCAAGTGGATCTGCGCCCTGTGCCTGCTGGCGCTGATCGGCTGCGCCATGCCCATTCCACTCCGGGAGGTGCTGTCATGAGGTACCTCTGCGATGCCTGCGAGCGGCTGGCTCCACCGGCGGCGTTCCGGGTGGAGCTGGGCGTGCTGGTGATGACATGCGCGCGCTGTGGCCAGGAGAGCCGCGCGCGGCCCGAGGAGGCGCTCGTCGCGGCGGTGGCGCAGACGAACGCGGAGGCGGCCTCGCAAGAGGCGCCCGCGCCCCGGAGCAGCACGGTGCCCTCGCTGAAGGTGGTGGCGCTGCGGCCCTCGGAGGGGCAGGTGCGCGAGGCGGCGGCGCTGGCGCGCTCGGAGGATCCCTTCGCGGTGCCCGCCGGCTTCTGCCCCAAGTGCATCGCGGCGCGCAAGGAGGGCGCGGAGGCTTGTGCCTCGTGCGGCCTGGTGTACGCCAACTTCACTCCGGGGGAGCAGCAGCTCTCCGAGCCCCTGCGCGCCGCGTGGCTCTCGGTGCTCGAGCGGTGGGATGACCGCGACGCGCATGATCGGCTGCTGTCGCTGGCGATGGGACGGGGCGAGCTGGCCATGGCGGGCCGCCTGTACCGCATCCGCCTGGCGCAGGCGCCCGAGGATTTGTACGCCCAGCGCGGCCGGGACGAGGTGGTGCGGCTGGCCACGGCCTCGCCAGTCACCTTCAAGCCCGCGGTGGCGCAGTCCAGCTCCTCCAAGGTGCAGCTGCTGGCGGGGATGATCTTCTTCCTCATCCTGGTGGTGGTGGGGATGATGATCTACCGCCAGTTCCAGCTGTCCTTCGGGGGACCGTGAGGTGCGCGACGCGCACGCCATCAATCTCTCGTGGCTGCTGAGGCTGCGCTGGGGAGCGGTGGTGGGGCAGGTGGCGCTGATCCTCCTGGCGCGCCTGGGGTTGGGGATGCCGCTGCCGCTGGGGCCGCTGTTCGCCACGGTGGGCGTGGCGGCGGTGAGCAACGCGGGGCTGGGGCTGTGGGCGCGCCGCCCGAGAGAGAGCCGCGAGTGGATGCTGTGGGCGGTGATGGCGCTGGACGTGGTGCTGCTCACGGTGCTGCTGGACTTGAGCGGCGGCCCGTTCAACCCCTTCAGCACGCTGTACCTGGTGCACATCGCGCTGGCGGCGGTGGTGCTGCATGCGCGGTGGACGTGGGCGCTGGTGGCGCTGGCCCTGGCGTGCTTCGGGGCGCTCTTCGCCGGGCACCTGTGGGTTCCGGGAGGGAACCCGGGGGCCTCGCACCACCACATCAATGACGTGCCGCTGCACCTGGAGGGCATGTGGCTGGCCTTCGGGGTGGCCTCGGGCTTCATCGTCTACTTCGTCCAGCGGGTGACGCGGGCCCTGGGCGAGCGCGAGGCGGAGCTGGTGGCCGCGCGGGCGGTGACGGCGCGCAACGAGAAGCTGGCCGCCCTGGCCACGCTGGCCGCTGGGGCCGCGCACGAGCTGTCCACGCCGCTGTCCACCATCGCCGTGGTGGCGCGGGAGCTGGAGCGGCGGGTGGAGCTCTCGCCCGCGGGGCGGGAGGACGCGCAGCTCATCCGCCAGCAGGTGGCGCGCTGCCACGACATCCTCGCGCAGATGGCGGCCGATGCCGGGGCCAGCCGGGGCGAAGCCTTCGTGTCCGTGAGGCCCGCGGCGCTGCTGGAGCAGGCGCTGGAGGGCCTGCGCGGCCGCGAGCGGGTGCAGGTGGAGGTGGACAGGAGCTGCGAGGAAGAGGGGGTGCCGCTGCCGGCTCGAGCGCTCACGCATGCCATCCGAGGCGTGGTGAAGAACGCGCTCCAGGCGTCGGCGGAGGGGACTCCGGTGAGGCTGGGGCTCGTGCGAGAGGCAGCGGGCTGGCGGCTCGCCGTGGAGGACGAAGGCGCGGGCATGCCACCGGAGGTGCTGGCGCGAGCGGGCGAGCCCTTCTTCACCACGAAGCCTCCGGGCGAGGGGATGGGGCTGGGCCTCTTCCTGGCGCGAGCGGTGCTGGACCAGCTGGGGGGGAAGCTGGAGCTGCGCTCGGTTACGGGCCGGGGGACGCGCGTGGAGATGAGCTGGCCGGTGGAGCGCCTGCGACAATTTGCCCCGTTGTCCCTGGAACCCGGCGGGGCGAGCTTCCCACGTTCGGGCGCGTGAGCCCGGCCCGCCATGGTGCCTTCGAGAGCCTCCGACGCCCCTTCGCTGTTGCTCGTGGATGATGACGAGGTCTTCCGCGAGCGGCTGGCGCGCGCCTTCCGCGAGCGCGGCTACGAGGTGGTGACGGCGGGCTCGGTGGATCAGGCGCTCGCCGCCGCGCGGCAGGAGTCTCCGGAGCTGGCGGTGGTGGACCTGCGGATGCCGGGGCGCAGCGGGCTGGAGCTGGTGCGCGAGCTGCGAGCGCTGGATGCCTCCACGCGCATCCTGGTGCTCACGGGCTACGGCAGCATCGCCACGGCGGTGGAGGCGGTGCGGCTGGGTGCGCTCAACTACGTGCCGAAGCCCGCGGATGTGGATGATCTGCTCGTGGCGCTGGCGCGAGGCCTGGGCGAGCCCAGCCCTGCCGTGGCGGAGGATGTCCAGGCCCCTTCCCTGGCCCGGGCCGAGTGGGAGCACATCCAGCGCGTGCTGGCCGACTGCGGAGGCAACATCTCCGAGGCGGCTCGGCGGCTGGGGCTCCATCGGCGCTCGCTCCAGCGCAAGCTGCAGAAGTACCCACCTCCGCAGTAGCGAGGGCTCGCGCACCCTCCGAAGGAGCAGGGGCGAGGCTCACCCGGGGTACGATGTGGAGCGGACCGTCGCCATGAGGAGCCCCATGTCACGCTGGATGCGAACCCTGCTGTCCCTGAGCGCTGCTGCGTCGCTGGCCGCGTGTGGAGGCGATGCGAAGCCGACCCCGGCTCCAGCCCCCGAGCCTCTGAACCCCACGCTCTTCGCGGCCTCCGAGGGAGCGCTGGTCGCCATCGATCTCGAGACGGGCGAGAAGCGGACCGGCACGGTGCCGGACATCTCCGGCCCGGCGGACCTGCAGGTGATGGAGGACGCCACGCTGCTGATGAACCTCTCCAGCCGCAACGAGGTGCTCGCGGTGGACGGACGCACGCTGCAGGAGCGCGCCCGCTTCTCCTCTTCCTCGATGGGAGGTACGCGCCCGACGCACTCGTACGTGAGCCCGGCGCGAGGCGGGAAGCGCTACTGGCTCACGCTCAACGACGGAGTGGGCAACAGGCTGAATTCCAGCACGGCCTTGTTCGTGGATGCCACGGAGGGCAGCCCCACGTACCTCCAGCCCGTGGGCGAGGTCAGCCTGGGCATCGGCCACCACAAGGCCAGCTTCAGCAACACGCGCGAGCGCGTGGTCATCAGCAACATCGCCGACTGTGAGGATGTGCTGAGCGTCTACGACTACTCGGACGTGCGGAACATCCAGAAGGTGCAGACGTTCTCGGCGGGGAGCCTGGGGCTCGCGTGTTCGCTGAGCGCGCCGCTCCTGCCGCATGGCTGCGCTACCTCGAAGGTGTCGGGCCATGCCTACTGCAACCTCACGGGTTCGGGCTCCATCGTCTCGGTGGACTTGGACGCGACGCCGCCCACGGCGAAGGTGATTCCCACGGGAGGCCGGGGAGGAGGCTTCACGCAGGCATACTGGGATGGGCGCTACCTCTATTCGGTGCAGGCGTCCCCGCGCGAGGGCAGCGCCACGTCTCCGGGCGCCGCGTGTCAGGTGGGCCAGCTCGCGGTGGTGGACGCGAGCTCGGACTCGCTGGCCCGCGAGGTGCCGCTGCGCTACCGCGGGCCCGACTGCACCGCGACGCTGGGGGGGACGGACGAGGCCAAGGCCGAGGTGTCTCACCTGGTGACGGGGCCGGGCGGGAACACGCTGTACGTCACGCTGGGAGCCTTCAACGACGCGGACGCCCACGTGCGGCAGGAGCTGGTGGTGGATCTCACGCTGCCGGCGGCACCCGCGCAGCGCGCCTCCATCGCCTTGGGGCCGAGCAATGGCAGCCCCGCGGACGCGCTCTCACCGGATGGACGCTTCCTCTTCGTCTCGAACACCACGGAGAACGGCCTGAGCCAGATCGACACCACCACCAACAC